>DAOWLV010000377.1 GCA_030643455.1 Candidatus Krumholzibacteriia bacterium
ATGCCGACCGGTTTTTTGCCGACGGTCTGCTTTCTCCCGTGGAATGGGGCCTTGAACTCGTGACCGTTCCGGTACCCGACATCGTGATCTTCGCTTCGCGGTCGGTGACGGGCAAGACCCGTCTGGCCGTTGGGGATGGGTTGGCCGCGCTTGGCCGTGGCCCGCTGGATCAGCCTCCGGTAGTGCGTGAGGTGCGCAGGGCCCTGGGCGGGTTGAACCTGGCGGGTTTCAATCTGCTGGTGGACCCCGATTTCGAGTTCGTGCGTCGGAATTTCGCCCGGAATTGGCCTACCACGGGGGATTGACCCATATTATCGGATCGGTTTGGCCGCCGACCGCGGCCCGAACCTGAACCGAGATCTGGAAGGGACACCATGAACATCAATTATCGTCGTCTCAAAGGCACCCGGGACATCATGCTCGAGGAAATCGAACGGTGGCACTGGTGCGAGGCGCGTTGGACCGAGGTCTTGGCCCGGTACGGCTACGGTGAAATACGGACTCCGGTCATTGAGCCCACCGACCTGTTCCTGCGTTCGGTGGGAGCGGGAACCGATATCGTCGACAAGGAGATGTACACCTTCCAGACCAAGGGTGGGGAAAGCCTGACCCTGCGTCCGGAAATGACAGCTTCGGTGGTCAGGGCCTACCTGGAAAACGGCCTGATCCGGCAGCCCGGCACGATCAAATTCTATTACATTGCCCCGATGTTCCGCCACGACCGGCCCCAGGCCGGAAGGTATCGCCAGTTCCACCAGGTGGGGGTGGAGGCGATCGGGTCGGACAGTCCGGTCCTTGATGCGGAGGTTATCCAGACGGCTTTGGCCCTGTTCGAAGCCGTGGACGCACGTGGTCTTCTGGTCAAGATCAACAGCATCGGTTGCCCAGCCTGCAAGCCGGGTTACGTGCAGGACTTGAAGTCTTTTCTCATGGATAATATCGAGGATGTGCCTCCGAACCTGCGCACCCGGATCGAAATCAACCCCCTCAGGATGTATGACGCCAAGGATGAAGGAGTCCAGGATCTTCTGGACCGGTTCCCGCCCATCACCGATTCCATTTGCGGGCCCTGCCGGGAGCACCACGACATTGTCCTGGGAACCCTCAATGACCTCGAGGTTCCGTTCGAAGAGGATCCCACCCTGGTGAGGGGACTGGATTATTATTGCCGGACGACCTTCGAGATCACCGCCGATGGCGGACGCAAGCAGAGCAGCCTGGCCGGTGGGGGCCGTTATGATTACCTGGTGGAGCAGTGCGGAGGGCCGCCCACGCCCGCGATCGGCTTCTCCATAGGGATCGAAAGGACACTGCTGCATCTGAACGATGATCCGGTCGATCCCCAGCGAAGCCGGCAGTCGAAGGTCGACATCTACGTGGCGTGCAAAGGGCTGGACGCCCAGCGCTACGGTTTCGTGAGCGTGGATATCCTCCGGGGTTACTGCCGGGTCGAGGTGGATACGTCGGACCGGTCGCTCAAGGCCCAGGCCAAGTCGGCCAATCTGCGCCTGGCCCGCTTCCTTCTGACGGTGGGCGAGGATGAAATCCGTGACGACAATCTGCAGTTGAAGAATCTGGAGACAGGTGAACAGAAGCCGGTGGCCCGGAAACAACTCCTGGCCGCCGTGCGGGAGGTCCTGGAAGGGTGAATCAGAACAACATGGCATCGGGCAACGGAATCATGAGAACCCACCGATGTGGCGATGTGACGGAAAACCTTGTCGGCACGGAAATCAAACTGGCCGGCTGGGCCGGCAGGATCAGGGACCTGGGCGGGGTCGTTTTTGTCGATCTGCGGGACCGGTACGGTATCGTGCAGGTGGTTTTCGAGGACGGGGAACCACTTTTGACCGCCAAGGATTTCAAGCTCGAATCAGTGTTGGGAATCACCGGTATGGTGCGTCCCCGGCCCGCGGACATGGTCAACCCGAACAAGGCCACAGGCGCCATCGAGGTGGTGGCCCGGCAGGTGGAGATCCTGAACACCTGCGCTCCCTTGCCCTTTCAACTCGACCAGGCCGAAAATGCCACAGAGGAGCTGCGTCTGAAGTACCGGTACATCCACCTGCGGCATCCGGTAATGGCGAATAACCTGCGGGTCAGGCATCTGGCGGCCCAGGCGGCCCGACGTTTTCTTTCCGACCGGGATTTTCTCGAGGTCGAAACGCCCCTGCTGATCAAGACCACTCCTGAAGGAGCCAGGGATTACGTTGTGCCCAGCAGGGTCCATCCCGGGCAGTTCTACGCCCTGCCCCAGTCTCCCCAGCTCTACAAGCAGATCCTCATGGCCAGCGGTGTGGACCGCTACTTCCAGCTGGCCCGCTGCCTGCGCGACGAGGACCTGCGGTCGGATCGCCAGCCGGAACACACGCAGATAGATCTGGAGATGAGCTTCGTGGGTGAAAACGACATCTACGAGGTGGTGGAGCAGATGATGGCCGCCATCTTCTCTGAAACCGTCGGGATCGATCTGTCGACGCCTTTCCCTCGTATCTCCTATGACGACGCCATGAACATGTACGGTTCAGACAAACCCGACCTCAGGTTCGGCTGCCCCATCTACAATATCGATGATCTGGTTCCCGGATGTGGGTTCGGGGTTTTCGAAAAGGCCTTGGCTGACGGTGGCACCGTGCGGTGTCTGAACGCCCACGGTCTGGCGGACTGGAGTCGCAAACAGGTCGATGAAATGGAAGAGCTGGTCAAGAAGAAGGGGGCCTTCGGGCTGGCCCGAGCCAAGGTTACGGCCGCGGGCCTGGAGACGGGAATCGCCAAGTTCCTCGGCGAGGATTTCCAGGGGCAACTGACCGAACGCGCCGGCTGTCAGGAAGGGGATCTCGTTCTTTTCGTGGCCGGGGAAACCGGAATGGTTCGCGAGGCCCTCGGTGCCCTGCGCCTGGAACTGGCTGCCCGGGCCGGATGGATTCCCGAGAACAGCTGGGCACTGGCCTGGGTGCGGAATTTCCCCCTCTTCGAGAAGAACAACTCCGGTGGTTGGGATGCCTGCCACCACATGTTCACCCAGCCGCGCGTCGAGGATATGGACGGGTTGGAGGACGATCCCGGGGTCGGCCGCGCACAGCTGTACGACCTGGTCTGCAACGGGGTGGAGCTGGGGTCCGGCAGCATCCGGATCCATCAGCGAGAACTGCAGGAACGTGTTTTCCGCATCGTCGGCATGTCCGAGGAAGAATACCTGGCCAAGTTCGGCTTTTTCCTGGAAGCCCTCGGTTATGGCGCTCCCCCTCACGGAGGCATCGCCCTGGGTCTGGACCGGATCGTCATGTTGTTGACCGGAAGTCCTTCCCTGCGGGAAGTGATCGCCTTTCCCAAGACGACACTCGCGACCGGTCTGCTGGACAACAGTCCGGGGCCGATCAGTGAGGCTCAGCTCAAGGAGTTGTACCTGCAGATCATACCCAGAGTCACCGATGAACCGAAGGAAGGTTCATGAGCAAGCTGAAGCCTGACGGCGATTTCGAATCCATGGTCGAGGCGACCC
>DAOWLV010000143.1 GCA_030643455.1 Candidatus Krumholzibacteriia bacterium
AGGTTCTGGATGCGTTCTTCCAGTTCCACGATGGGCATCTCGAAATCGAGCCAGAGTCCTTTTTTCTTCCAGTCCATCCTGAAGCCTTTCACCGGCCAGAGAGCCGAAAACGTGTACAGCCCCTCCGGAACGAATCCTCAAGGGAAAGTGGGATTTAGTCACTTCACCCGGTCGGTGTCAAGATATATGGCCCCGAAAAGCCCGTCACATCATTGGCCGACTCCGGAGGCGGCCCCATGCTTTCCTTCAGCCATCACCCATGATCGTATATATTTACACCCTTCACGTTCACGAATTCCTTTAATCCGTAATGGGACAATTCCCGGCCCAGGCCACTGTTCTTGACGCCCCCGAAGGGCATGCGGGGATCCGATTTGGTGATGCTGTTGACGAACAGGGTTCCGGACTCCACCTGGCGGGCCACACTCTCGCCCCTGGCCAGGTCCCGGGTCCACACGCTTCCTCCCAGGCCGAATTCGCTGGCATTGGCCAGAGCGACCGCTTCGGCTTCGTCCTGAACCCTGATGATCGGGGCTATGGGCCCGAAAACCTCCTCGTCCACCAGCCGCATGCCGCACCTGGTGTCCGTCACCACCGTGGGCGGAAAGAAACAGCCCTGGCCGGCCAGGCGTTCGCCACCACACAACACGCGGGCCCCCAGGGATACCGACTGGGCCAGTTGCTCCTCCAGTTCGGCAACCGCGGCCTCGTTCACCAGTGAACCAACCTGGGTGGTCTCGTCCCGGGGATCGCCCACCTTCAGCGCTCCCATCAGCTCCGTAAAACGACTGGTGAAGGCATCGGCGATTCCCTCCACAACGATGAACCTCTTGGAGGCGATGCAACTCTGCCCGGCGGTGACCATGCGTCCGGTGACAGCGCCCCGGGCTGTGAATTCGATATCGGCATCCTCGAGCACGATGAACGGATCGCTGCCCCCCAACTCGAGCACGACCTTCTTCAAGTGGCGGCCAGCCTCGGCTCCGATATGACGTCCCACCTCGGTGCTGCCGGTCAACGAGACACCCTGCACGATGTCCGAGGCGATGAGGGCCGAGACCGTTTCGTAATCGGGAACGATGGTGCGAAAAACATCGGCAGGAAACCCGGCCTTCCTGAAGGCATCCTCGATGGCGAAGGCGCAGCCGGTGACATTGCTGGCGTGCTTGAGCAGGCTGGTGTTGCCCGCCATCAGACCAGGCACCGCAAAGCGCAGGGCCTGCCAGAACGGATAGTTCCAGGGCATGATGGAAAAGATCACCCCCAGGGGCTGGAAGGTGACGATATGTTCACGGCCGTCAGCGGCGACCTTCTCGTCGGCCAGCCACATCTCCGCATTGTCGGCGTAAACCTCGGTCATCCAGGCGCACTTCTCGATTTCGGCCCTGGCCTCGGTGATGGGTTTGCCCATTTCCGCAGTGATCAGGTCGGCCCAATCGCCCAGGTTTTCCCGCAACACGACCGCCAATTCCTGGAAGTAGGGCACCCGTTCCGCCACGGACAGCCCGCGCCACTGCTGGAACGCCTCCTGCGCCAGCTGGGCCGTTTGCATGACCTCCTGCGGAACCATTTTCCGCCAGGTCTGGATGGTCTCCCCGGTGGCGGGATTGACCGTCTTGAATTCCATGTTGCCTCCTTGGCTGTCCACCTAACCCCGGCCCATGAACCGTTTCCTGCGTTCGATGGGCGCGGGCAGCACGGTGCGCAGGCGCAGTTTTTCCGCGCCCGGGACCTGACGCAATAGTCGCAGGCTGTCAAGAGTCAGGGCGATACTCCGGTCTGCGGATTTGAGGAGCCAGGATTTCCCGTCGCGCTCGACGGAAATGACCAGCGGCACCGGCAAGGCGAGCAACGGCTCAACAGCGAACTCCGGGTCCTGGCCTTCGACCATCTCCCCGGCAGGTTCGTCGGCACCTGCCTTTGCGGGGGAATCGGCTCCGTTTCCGCCGACGGCGGACTCGCTCTGCGGCCCCTCCTCCTGCTCGCACAGGGGCCGCATTTCGGTCGGCATCCCGTATTCCTCGAACAGGCTGCCCAGGCCTTCCAGACCGGAGCGCCCGGCACGTTCCAGATCGATTTCCATGTAGATGTCCCGGACCAGGGTCCCGAGCACCTCGTCGATTCGTGTCAGGCGATCGACAACTATCTCCCGGCTGTCGTCGCTACGAACCTGGACCCGGCCGCCCACCACGAGGATCGAATCGCTCTCCACCAGATCCTTGGCCTCCTCATACAACCGGTTGTAGACCGTCAGGCTGATGACCCCGCTGGTGTCCTCGAAGTTCGCCCGGGCATAAATGCGCTTGTGCCGGTCGCGGTGTTTGGTGTGCGAAGTGATCACTCCGACGAGATCGACCCAGGCACCCTCGCCACACCTGTGGGCGCCCTCGGTGGAACCCACGGGAAGACTTTCAATGAGCTCCCTGTATTCCTGGAAGGGATGGCCCGACAGGAAAAAGCCGACCGCCTGGCGTTCCTTGCTCAGCTTCACCAGCGGGTCAAACGGCTCACAATCCTGCAGGACGGGTTTGAGCACCTCGGCAGCCGCAGTGCCGCCGAACAGGGATGCCTGGCCACCTGCCCGGTCACGGGCGGCCGAATGCCCGAAAGAAAGGGCTCGGTCCAGGTTGGTCGACAACTGGCGCCGGTGACCCGGCAACCGATCCATCGCTCCGGCATTGATCAGTCCCTCGATCACCTTGCGATTGACCTTCTGCAGGTCGACATTTTCGCACAGGTCGAACAGGTCGGTAAAATCACGGCCGAGTTCCTCGCGGCAGGCGGCGATCACGTCGATGGCCGCCGAGCCGACCCCTTTGACCGCACCCATCCCGAACACGATGTCCCCATCCCTGACTCCGAATTCGCTGCGGGGACGGTTGATGTCCGGCGGACAGATACCCAACCCCAGAGCCTTCACCTCGTCGATCAGCTGGGTGATGCGTTCGGACTTGCGCATCTCCGTGCTCATGGTCGCGGCCATGAACTCGGCGGGGTGATGGGCCTTCAGCCAGGCGGTCTGGATGGACAGAAGTGCGTAGGCGGCACTGTGACTCTTGTTGAAACCGTACTGCGCGAAGAACTCCATCTCCTCGTAGATTTCCTGGGCGGTGCGCAGGTTGTACCCCTGCTTTTTGGCGCCGTCAAGGAACTGGACCTTCATCTCGGCCATCATCTCGAGTTTCTTCTTGCCCATGGCCTTGCGCAGGGTGTCGGCCTGCCCCATGGTGAAACCGCCCATGGTCGAGGCGATCTGCATCACCTGCTCCTGGTACAGGATCACCCCGTAGGTGTCCTTGAGGATGGGCTCGAGACTGGCATCCTTGTAATGCACCTTCTTGCGGCCGTGTTTGCACTCGACGTAGACCTTGTCCATGTCCGCCCCAAGGGGTCCTGGGCGGTACAGGGCGCAGATGGCGGTGATGTCCTCGTACCGGGTCGGCGCCAGCTTGCGCACAAGCTCCTGCATGCCGCTGCTCTCGAGCTGGAAGATACCTACGGTGCGACCTTCCCTCAGAAGTTGGTAGGTGGCCTCATCGTCGGTGGGTATTTCCTCGGCCAGTCGGTGCGTGCCGGTGGCCTCGCCGATCAGGTCCAACGCCTTGTCGATCACCGTGAGGGTGCGCAGGCCCAGGAAGTCCATCTTCAAGAGGCCCAGTGCCTCACTCATGTTCATGTCGAACTGGACGGTGATATCGCCCTTGGTGCTCTTGTACAGCGGCGCGTGTTCGATGAGCGGCGTCGGTGTGATGAGGACACCAGCGGCGTGGATGCCCGTGTTTCTATTGAACCCCTCCAGGACCAGGGCATTGCGCAACAACATGGCGTGGTCCTCGGACTGGCTGGCCACCTCCTTCAGGCCCGGAGCGGTGTCGATGGCCTTCTGCAGCGTGATGCCGATCTCCTCGGGCACCATCTTGCTGATGCGATCGCTCTCGGCGAAGCTGAAGTCGAGCACACGGGCCACGTCCTTGATCACCGCCCGCGCGGCCATGGTGCCGAAGGTGATGATCTGGGACACGTTTTCGCGACCGTATTTCTTGGCCACATATTCGATGATCTGCCCGCGTTTCTCGTAGCAGAAATCCACGTCGATATCCGGCATGGAGATTCGCTCGGGATTCAGGAACCGCTCGAACAGGAGCCGATGCCGGATGGGGTCGATGTCCGTGATCCGCATGCAATAGCAGACCAGGCTGCCGGCGGCGCTGCCACGACCGGGCCCGACGGGGATGTCCATCCTGCGGGCGGCGTCGATGAAATCCCAGACGATCAGAAAGTAGCCGGCGTAACCGGTTTCCTTGATGACGCGCAGTTCGTAAGCCAGTCTCTCCTCCAGCTCCGTGGTGATCTTGTCGTAACGTTTGTGAAGCCCTTGGCGCGCCAGGTGCTCCACGTAGTCATCCGGACTGGCGAATCCCTCCGGCAGGGGAAATTCCGGCAGCAACAGGTTGCCCAGTTTCATCTCGAAGTCGACCGAGTCGGCCACCCGCAAGGTGTTCTCCACCGCTTCGGGCCAGTCCTGGAACAGGGCCAACATCTCCTCGGTGGACTTGAAGTAGATCTCCGGCGTATTGCTGCGCCAGCGGCTGGGGTCACTGAGCGTCTTGCCCGTCTGCAGGGCCATCAGGATATCGTGGGCCTCGTGGTGGTCGCGGTCCAGGAAGTGGCAGTCGTTGGTCGCGATGATGGGGCATCCGGTCTGCTTGGCGACCTCGGGCATGAGCTGCCGGATGCGGGCCTCTTCTTCGATCCCGTGGTTCTGGATTTCCAGGAAGTAGTTGTCCTTGCCCAGGATGTCACGATAGGCCGCAGCCGCCTCGATGGCGGCTTTCACGTTGCCGGTGCGCAGGTGGAAGTTCGGTTCGCCGCTCATGCATGCGGACAGCCCGATGATCCCCTCGCTGTGCTCGCTCAGCAATTCCCGGTCGATGCGAGGCCGGTAGTAGAACCCTTCGAGATATCCCTGCGAAGAAAGCCGGATCAGATTCCTGTAACCCGCCTCGTTTTTCGCCAGCAGGATCATATGGTAGCTCTTGTTGCGCTTGTCGGTGGTGCGGTTGTGCCGGTCCTCGGTGATGTAGGCTTCGGTGCCGATGATCGGCTTGATGCCTTCTTTCACGCAGGCCTGGTAAAATTCCACCGCCCCGAACATGTTGCCGTGATCGGTCAACGCCAGGGCCGGCTGGCCCAGGTCGGAAGCGCGTTTGGCCATGACCCCCGTCTTCATGGCGCCGTCGAGCAGCGAGTAGTCGGAGTGGTTGTGAAGATGAACGAAGTTGTTCGGTGGTGCTGGTGCTGCCATGGGTGGAAATCACGTTTCTATTGTGGTTATGCACAAGCCGGGCCACGCCGGACCGGACGAACTTTCAGGTCCGGACAGGATAACCCGGATCTGGGTCAAGCTCAACCTTGGCGTGAATATTGGCGAATTCGGGGTGACAGCGCTGGATTCTGCAGAAATGAAGCCGGAAGGCACCTCTATTCCCGACAGTCTATCAGAACCTCCGTCTCAGCTTCGTTCCCAGCCTCGTCCGACGCTTTCAAATAAAGGACATGCCGGCCCGGATCGAGGTCATCCGGCAGCTCCACCAGGACACGATCACGGGGCAGGTCGGGCTCCACGATGATCGGCTGGCCGTCAAGCAGGGCGGTGATTGATTCCGGAGCGATTCCCGAGCCCAGGTCCAGCAGGTCCAACGGGAAGATCTGCCAGCGAGGCAGCGTCACGCCATGAGCCTGTCCACGCAGGTCGGCCGGGACGACGATCACCGTATCGGCGGGGAAGATCACCGGAACCGCCACATCCCGGAACACGGCGTGTAGACCGAGGCGGGTCAGAGCGAACCTCCGGGAAGAATCCGTCATTCTCGGTTCCATCACGCGACCAGCCGGTTTCCACTCGCCCTTGCTCCACCGGTAGACCATGACTGCGGGGTCCTTTTCCGGAGGCAGGGAATCAGTCGCGGCGCCGCCGATGCCGATATTATTCACCATCATCGCAGCGTCGATGGGCCAATCCGCGGCCAGGAAATCGATCGAATCATGTCCACCGGCCAGCCCTTGATGCCGGGCCTGGTCACGTTGGTTTTGATCCTGGACCCCATGGACAACCCCCAGTGTGACAGGCGCCAGGACCGGATCCCCCTTCGCCGGGGAAAAATGCCGCAATCCACGGTCATTTTTTTCTTCATGATTGACCGCTAGAAATGGGTGTAAGTTATTGTCGACAAGGGAATCCCTGGCCACGGAAACCGCTTCCTCCTTCCATGCGCCCCGCGAAGGGGACTGGGGGAAATCAACCTCCGCCGCCAGAAGAGGAATGGTGACCGAGGTCTCATTCCCGGAAAAATCGGCCGCCAGGATCTCCAGGACATGCGGTCCAGGCGCCAAGCCGGCACCGCTGGAGCCCAGGTACCATTCGTCCCCTTTTCTTCCGGTCAGGGAATTGCCCCGGCGACGGTGCAACCAGTGATCCCGGATACCCGGCACCTCCAGCCACTCCAGACGTTGCAGGCTGTTCTCGGAAAAATCGAAGCGGTCATTTCGGCAGCGGTAAACGAGGTCACCGTCCAGACGGACCTCTATCAGATAGGGTTCCAGTTTGTGATCGCGGATGTCGGCCGCGTCGATGATCTTGGCCGCGAAGGCGACGGGACCGGCGACCTGCAACTGTGGCAGTTCGCCCTTCAGGCCGGCAGTAACATCCGCCTCCGGTTTCACCACGCGGGCGGTCGGCCCTCCGGCGATCCGGCTGCGAAAGTCGGCCGGAACCGCTCGTACCGCGTGGATGACCGGCGGAATCGTATCTCGAACCGAAAACCCCATGGCCAGCGGGTTGACAGGCCCGTTTCCCGGCTCCCGCACTTCGAAGTGGAGATGGGGCCCATTGGTCCCGCTTTCTCCCGTCAATCCGATCACGTCGCCGCGCCGCACCGGCATCTCTTCTGCCTTGAACTGGAGCCGGACCCGGTAGGCCCCGACTCTGGTCTGTTCTTCGCGAACGGTGGCCCGGATGGGATCGCTGAAACGGGAAAGATGGGCGTAGACGTAGGTCCGGCCTGATTTTCCCAGCAGGTAAACAGCCCGCCCGTAGGCAAACGGGGTGGCCCTGACCCGCACGATGGACCCATCCTCCACCGCCCGGGCCGCGAAACCCGACTCCGACCGGGTCTTCAGATCCAGTCCGGCGTGAAACCGTCCGGAACGGTATTCCATGAAATTGCTGGTCAGATAACGGGTGGGCAGATCAAGGGGCCAGCGGAGCTCGATTTCCGTGGTGTCAGGCTCCATCGCCCCGAGGGGCGGCATCCAGGCCATCAGCCAGACGCCGATGCAGGCCGACAGGAGGCCAAATCTTCCATATCTTTTTCCGATCCATGGCATTGCGGGCAAACCTCCGTGTCGCCGGTGAAATCCCAATGTACCCTTACATCTTTTGGGGGACAAGGTTCCTTTGTTCATGTATTATGCCTGAAGGAAGGAACCGATTTTCCCCATTCGTTCCGGACCATTCCGGAACGCCCCGTGAGGATCACCTCGACAAGCACCCGCGGGCCAATGTCTGGAGGAATACATGGACGTGAACACCAGCCACTGGGTTGATGACC
>DAOWLV010000441.1 GCA_030643455.1 Candidatus Krumholzibacteriia bacterium
CTGTGCTCTTGATGAGACCTGTGCTCTTGATGATCAATGGCGGCCTCGATGTCTGGCCACAGATTCCGGCCCGGGGCTGTCCCCGTGTCCCGCATCTGTCCCACCAGACGGCTCAACTGACTGTCCCGCTTTTCATTGTTTGATGGGTTACGCTCCATGAGCGGCCTCCCTGTCTTCTGCCAACATGTTTCTGAGCAGACGTCGGGCCCGGTGCAGCTGGGCTTTCACGGTACCGACCGCCAGATCGAGCATTTCGGCGATTTCCCGGTGGGTATAGCCCTCCACATCGTGGAAGACAAACACCAGACGGCCACCTTCGGGAAGCCGGGCGATGCAGCGTTCCAGATCCAGACTGGTCAACAGATCGATGACCCCGTCCCGGTTCTGGCGCGGCTCGGCGGCCACCTCCTCCATCAACCGCCCCCGGCGGGCCGTGGCCCGGAATCGATCCCGCCACAGATTCACCGCCACGCGGCCCAACCACCCACCCAGATTGCCGCGGCCGGCATATCCGGCGATGGCGAACCAGGCCTTGATGAAGGTGTCCTGGGTCAGGATTTCAGCCTCGCCGACATCGGTCGTCAGGCGCAGGCAAAGCCCGTAAACCCGGTTCACGTAACGCCGGTAGATCTCCTCGAATGCTGCCCGGTCGCCCTCGGCCGCCCGGTCCGCCAACCCGCAGTCGATGGCCAGGATTTCCCCGGCTTCGGCTTCGTTTGGCAATTTTGACCTACGGTCGATCATCGGGACACCAATTCCTTCATCGTTACTGATGGCGAATCCTGCCAATTGCTTCTTTATTTAGACGTCCCGACTTCCCAAAGGGTTTAAACGGGATTTCCGGGTTTTTTTATTTTAGTTTGCGGGGGTTGACTTCAGGAATCATTCCTATTAACTATCCCCCCGTGAATTGGGCCAACGTGCCGTAGGGGCCATCCGAGGTCCCGGATCAGGGAAGGATTTGACCATGGCCACCGGAAAGCTAAGACGCAACACGCCCCAACGCAGGGTGATCCTGGAAGAGCTTTGTCAATTGAAGTCACATCCGACCGCTTCTGAACTCTACGCGGTGGTTCGCCAACGGTTGCCTCGAATCAGCCTGGGCACAGTCTACCGCAATCTGGAAGTCCTGCACGAAGACAGCGTGATCCGCAAGATGGAATTCGCAGGCGCCGAAACCAGATTCGACGGCAACATGGAACAGCACTACCACGTTCGGTGCACCGAATGCGGCCGGATCGAAGACATCTTCCCCGTGGACCAGGACCAGACACCTGCCCAGCCGGTCGAGCTGGCGGGATTCCAGGTCACGGGATACCGGTTGGAGTATTTTGGCATCTGCCCCGGCTGCCGGAAAATGGAAACTTTTCCGGGCCGGCAGACCAACCCGACCCATTAATTCTAGTGTTCCCGATTTTTTCACGGCGCGACGACTGACGCCGCGCCATTCAAACAACCTGTCTCAAGGAGAGAAATTTCATGGACAACCTGGACTTCGATTTCGTACCCGTGCCCCTGGTCTCGACCGAGGCTCCCGACTTCACCGCGACCGCCGTGATGCCGGACAACAGCTTCAACGACAAATTCAAGCTTTCCGACTTCCGGGGCAAGTACGTGATCCTGTTCTTCTACCCCCTGGACTTCACCTTCGTGTGCCCGTCCGAGATCATCGCCTTCGACAAGCAGCTCGAGGAATTCAAGAGCCGCGGCGTCGAGGTCATCGGTGTCTCGACCGACAGTCACTTCAGCCACTGGGCCTGGAAAAACACCGAGGTCAACAACGGCGGCATCGGCAACATCCAGTACCCGCTGGTCGCCGACTTCCAGAAGGTCATCAGCCAGGACTACGGCCTGTTGCTGGAGGGCGGCATGGCCCTGCGCGGCACTTTCCTGATCGACAAGGACGGCGTCGTGCAGCACAGCACCGTCAACAACCTGGGCCTGGGCCGGAACATCGACGAGATGATCCGCATGGTCGATGCCCTGCAGCACCTCGAGGAGCACGGAGAAGTGTGCCCCGCCAACTGGACCAAAGGGGACGACGCCATGACACCCACCGCCGATGGTGTGGCGAAGTACCTTTCCGAGCACAAGTAGACGTGTTTCGGGGCATGGCCCCATATATGGAGAACCCGGGAGGTCCTCGCTGCGGTCCGGACGGATCGCGGCTGCGGATTACCCGGGTTCTCCATATATGGGGCCATACCCCTTACCAGCAGATTGATATTGGCTGGTTTAAGAGGTTGATTCACGGGGTCCGAGGTTCGTTGAAATCCTGTTATCACTGTTTTTCGGTGGATGTATAATTACCTGAATTTATTTGGATTTATTACGATTATTTCTGGCTTTTTTCGTCTTTTGTTCGTATATTGGGTTTGCCTCCCAAAACCTTTATATATGGAGGGATTCCATGTCTGCTATTTCCTATATTCCCGATCAGCCCGCCTCTAAGGTCCACGCTTCGCTCCAGTGTTCACTGGCTGCCCTTGATGAAGCCCAGCAGTGCTCCGTGTTGTGGTTCGAGGAGGTCATGCGTCGCAAGCTTTTTCGCGGCCTGGGCCACTCCTCCATTAACCAGTACGCCATTCAGGAACTTGGTTTTGGCAAGTCCAAGGCCAACGACTTCATCCGGCTGGCCAAACAACTGGAGAAACTGCCGGTGGTGCGCGAGGCGGTGGCTTCGGGCGAACTCGGTTACACCAAGGCGCGGGAACTCGTTTCGGTGGCCACACCGGAAACCCAGGACACCTGGCTCAAGGTTGCCAAGGGAACTCGCAAGGATTTGATCCACGAAGTTAAGAAGGCCAAACGCGCCGCCAAGGTGGATCCTTGCCAGGGCGAGTTGCTGCCTTC
>DAOWLV010000466.1 GCA_030643455.1 Candidatus Krumholzibacteriia bacterium
ATAATCATGATGAATCAACAGGTTCATCGAATAGGGGGTAAATGCATGCACGCCCATGCCAAATGGAAAAGCCTGTTTATCGGCGTCCTGGTTTTGATTTCAGCCACCGCCCACGGGGAAATCTGGGAACTACCCGATATGGACTTGTCGACTGCTGAAATGGCCTACCAGGGACCCGAGACCCTCACCCTGATGATCACCCCGGACGGGACGGGTGGATATTTCACCACGGCACGAACTCCGAGCGGGATGATCGCCGACGCGACGATCACACTGCACCTGCGGGATGTCGTCGGGGATCCCATGGCCTTTTTTCCCCGTGAGGACATCTGGATCCAGTCCGAGGACCGCGACATCGCGTTCTGCGGTATCTTCGACTTGTGGCCGGAAACGGATACCGATTGGGATGGTATGACCTACTGGTTGCAGGGGCCAAGGGGCGGTGGGTTTCACGAAGGGCCCATCGTGGTCTATGTCATTTTCGACGCGTTGTCCCAGGCCCCCCTTGCCCTGTCCTTCAACAGCCCGGACATCAGCGGAAATGGGTATGTGAGCCTGGGCGACGTGGCAATATTCGCCGGGGATTTTTTCGGGGCATACCATTTCCGTTCGGATCTGCACCGGGACGGGGTGATCAACCTTTCGGACGTGACTCCCCTGGCCGTGTGGATGGGCCGCGGTTGCGAATGACCGGATCTTGCATCCTGTTCAGGATTCGCCGATTCCCAGGGTCTTGATCGCGTCGAGCACGTCATCGTGAACCGGGGTGTTGGTCGCGACCACGCCCCGGTTTTTTTCCAGCCTGTACCCCAGACTGAAATCCAGATCGAGACCGTTGATGTCGGTCACCCGACCGCCGGCTTCGGTCACGACCAGCAGACCGGCTGCGTGGTCCCAGATCTTTTCCCTGTAAACCTGGTCACGAGGCAGGCGCAGATAGGCCTCGGCTTCGCCCCGGGCGACCAGGGCGTATTTCGCCTGGCTGTCGAGACGGGCGGGCTGGGCTTTGATCGCCAGTCGGTCTGCAATGCGGGCGGCGTCCCCGTGCGAGGAATGGGCGGCCTCCACCGATTCGCAGAAACGGATCAATGAAGGATCGGCCTGGGGGCTGACTTTCACCGGAATGGCGTCCCCGTGCGCGGCCAGTGGCATCTCCCAGGTGCCGCCGCCTTTCAGGGCCGTAAAAAGCGAGCCTTCTGCTCGGTCCGCATCCAGGGTCGGACCCAGATTCGGGCAGCCCAGCACCGCTGCAGCGACCTGCCCGTCCAGGACCAGGGCCAGGGCGATGGCATACTGCCCCCCGCGCAGGAATCCCTTGGTGCCGTCGATGGGATCGAGGGTCCAGAAACGCGGTGAGTATTCCTTGGCGCCGCCCAGGTCGATCCAGTCACAAACCTGCCCGGCATCGGAGGTCGGCCGCAGTTTGCCGACATGTTCGATCACCCTTTCCATCATGTCCGCCTGGGCGGGCTCCCGGAGTACGGCCGCGTCTTCTTCACCGATGATGGGGTCGTTGGGAAAGGCATCCCGCAGGGCGCGGCAGATCAGGGCCTGGCTGCCGAAATCCGCAACGGTGACCGGGCTGCGGTCCTGCTTGGCCAGCGCGCCGGGATCGATTTCGGCCTGGACGGCCCGGCACAACTGGCCTGCTTCTCGTACCGCTGCCACGGCCGTTTTCAGTTCCGCCGCCAGAGGGTGGTCACGCCGTATGAAAGTCATTTTGTTCTTTCCATTGGAGGAGATCCTGCCGGGTCAGGCCGCCGGTTTCCCGCCGTGGGCCTGGGTTTTCACTGCTGATACGTTCATTGTTTCCCCAAATGATAGCAAACACGTTGTTTGGCTGTCGAAAGATTCCGGAGAAATTATTCAAGTTTATCTGGAAACTTTCGAATTATTGCCGGAATATCCTGCCGGAACCGGAGGATCCGGAATCAAAACCAATGGAGAAAGCCATGAAACGAATCGTTCTTTCTGTCCTGGTGCTGGTCTGCCTCGCCGGCATGTCTGCGCAGGCCGGCGATAATACCGGTCGAATCGGCCTGGGCGCCGACTTTGGCATTCACAAGCTGCTCGGGGGAAACCACGATTATTCGAACGTGGACCAATTCGGCGGACTGCATTTCCGCTATGGGCTTTCCAGCCACTGGATGCTCGATGCGCAAATGAAATACGGGACGGCGCGTCCCGGTTCGTTGGTGGGCGAGGATGCGGGGTTCACGTTTGACGCCGTCTATGCCTACTACACCACCATGTTGCAGGGAATGGCCGGCGCCCGGTACAATTTTTCGCCGGACAGTTCATTCAACCCCTTCGGGTCGATGCACTTCGGTTTCATGGATTGGAAGGTGCGCGACGAAACCGGCACCACCGGCAGCATCGGCCTGTTTCCCAGCGGCCCGGTGGTCGAAGGCTTCACCAATTCCTGGGATCCCACCACGTTGGAAAGCCTGAACCTGACCGCGACGCTGGGTCTGGGTCTGGAGTTTTTCCTGAGTAAATCGATATCCCTGGACCTTTCCGCCCGCTACACCTTCATCATCGACAACACCATCGACAACATCGGTTCCGGAACCCTGTACGGGCCTTCCGAGGTGGACGCCAACC
>DAOWLV010000433.1 GCA_030643455.1 Candidatus Krumholzibacteriia bacterium
CAACGGCTTCGGCGGCGCCGCTTCGGTGCTGGTGGCCGGTTCGGCTTTCTTGATCACCCGGGATCCCGATGTCCAGACCACGGTTTCGACCGGTTTGTCCGGCCTGATCGGTGCGGTGACCTTCACCGGTTCAATGATCGCCTTCGGCAAGCTGGCCGAGATCCTTCCCGGCCGTCAGATCAGCTTCCCGGGACAGAGGATTTTCAACGCCCTGGTCGGCCTGGGTGCCCTGGCCTGTGTGGTGTGGCTGACGGTCGACCCTTCGGCGACCATGGCCTACTGGATCATCGTCGCGGCCGCGGCGGTGCTCGGCATCACCCTGACCCTTCCCATCGGCGGTGCGGACATGCCGGTGGTGATCTCGCTGCTCAACTCCTACTCGGGCCTGGCCGCGGCGGCGACGGGCTTCGTGCTGATGAACAACGTGCTGATCATCGCAGGTTCCCTGGTGGGAGCTTCCGGTCTGATCCTGACCAAGATCATGTGCGTGGCGATGAACCGTTCGCTGGGCCACGTGATCTTCGGGAAACTCGGTCCCAGCGCGGACGGCCCCAGCGCCGATGACGTCTACGGCGGCAAGGTCAAGTCCACGAGTCCTGAAGAAGTGGCGATGCTCTTCGATACCGCCCAGCGTGTCCTGGTGGTTCCCGGCTACGGTCTGGCCGTGGCCCAGGCCCAGCACATCGTGCGGGACATGGCCAACGTGCTCGAGGCGCGGGGCATCACCGTGGAGTATGGTATCCATCCGGTGGCCGGCCGCATGCCGGGCCACATGAACGTGCTGCTGGCCGAGGCCGACGTGCCCTACGAAAAGCTCCGCGAGATGGACGACATCAACAACGAGATCGAGCAGATCGACGTCTGCATTGTCGTGGGGGCCAACGACGTGGTCAATCCGGTGGCCCGCACGGACCCGAAAAGTCCCATCGCGGGGATGCCCATCATCGATGTGGACAAGGCCCGCACCGTGGTCGTGGTCAAGCGTTCGCTGAGCCCGGGTTTCGCGGGCATCCCGAACCCGCTGTTCGCGGCGGACAACTGCCTGATGATGTTCGGCGACGGCAAGAAAGCCATCACCGAACTGGTGACGGCGCTGAAAGAGGGTTGACGACCGTCAATCCCATCTCCGGACTCGTGGATATTTAATCCCGGATCAGGGTCGGCCATGACAGGCCGGCCCTTCATTCTTGTACCCCCACAAATTATCTCCACAAATTTTGTCCGGTTTTGTCCCGGAAATCCGTCTACCCCCATGAGAACCAGTCAGTGAATCCGGCGCACGAAGCTGTCGGAAAGAGAGGAAATTATGCGTAAGTTAAGTAATGGCAAATGGTTGACGTTTCTCGCGATCGCGGTGGTCATCCTTGCGGTCAAGGCCTGGGCCCTGGGACCGGACAATCTCGACTTCTGGAGCTCCGACGGCGGCGGTGGCCGCAGCGGCGGCGGAGACTTCATCCTGACCGGCACCGCGGGGCAACACGATGCCGGCAAGCTGGTCGGGGGCGATTTCGAACTCGAGGGAGGGTTATGGAACTCTGGCGCCGGCGCAGTATCGGCGGTCCAGGGAGACACTCCCACCATCCCCCTGTCGAGCAAGCTGAACGCGCCGTACCCCAATCCATTCAATCCGGCCACGAATGTCAGCTTCGACATGGCCGCCCCGGGCATGGTCCAGGTGAAGATCTACAATTCCCGCGGCCAGCTCGTGCGCGATCTGGTCCGTGAAGAGTTGCCCGCGGGCCGCCACGTGGTGCGCTGGGACGGAAAGAACAACCAGGGAGCCGGCACGCCGAGCGGTGTGTATTTCCTGCGTTTCGAGACTGCAGGTGCCACGGGCACCCGGAAAATGACTCTGTTGAAATGATGATTTTGAATAATCGCCCCGAAAGCATGGGGTGCAACGGCGCCAAGGGAGGCCCACCGATGAAATTCATGATGACACTTCTTGTGCTGATGCTGTTGATTCCGTTTGCGGTCGCGCAGGCGGGTCCGGTAGATGGCGGATTCACCTACCAGGGTCGGCTGGTCCTCGAGAACCTGCCCGTCACCGGATCGGCTGATTTCCAGTTCAACCTCTACGATGCCCAGACATCGGGGGCGCAGGTCGGCGTAGGCCTGCAGTACGACGACGTTTCGGTGGAAAACGGTGTGTTCACCGTGGTCCTGGATTTCGGTGTTCCGGCCTTCGACGGCAACGATCGGTGGCTGGAAATCCTTGTGCGCAGTCCCCATGACCCGAATGACACGGATCCGTTCACGCCCCTTGATCCGCGGCAGCAACTGACCGCGGTGCCCTACGCCATGCACGCCCTGAACGGGGGCGGCGGTGGTGGCAGCGGGTACTGGCAGGCCAATGGATCGAACATCATGAATTCGAATTCCGGTTTCGTGGGCATCGGCCGGACCGTTCCGGTCACGACCGCCGAGGTGTTCGGCATCCAGGCCCCGGGAGACGGTTGGGCCGGAATGTATATCAAGTCCGACGGCGCGGCCGGCCGGCCCTTCTACGGCTATAGAACGCCAAATTCCTTTGCCTATCACTACCTCTCCGAAACTACGGGCATTTGGACGCTATTCAACGACGGATCCAATCTCAACTTCACCGACACCGGAAATCTTGGTGTAGGTGTGGCGGATCCGACGTCGACCATCCAGGCCAACGGCGTCATCCATTCGTCTGTTGGCGGATTCAAGTTCCCCGACGGGACAATCCAGACCACAGCCGGAGGTGGAGCGTCCTCTTCATCCGAGTTGATCCTGCAGGATGTGAATCTCACGAACACCATCGAGATGTACGCTTCGGACCCGCAGGGGGGTGGGGCGGCCAATGGAAGTGTGGCCAATTTTCATAACGCAAACGGGTTGAAGACCCTGGAGCTTGACGGCGGGGCCACCGGTGGCAGCGAATTCAGCATGCGAAACATCGCCAACATGAGGACAGTGAATATCGGCAGCAA
>DAOWLV010000041.1 GCA_030643455.1 Candidatus Krumholzibacteriia bacterium
ATGTGGCTGCGGGTGGGCATCCTGATGTGGTACACGACCCTGGGCGCCATGATCGGGATCATGGGCATATTCGACCGCCATCCCATGTTTAAGTTTCGGATGCCCTTCTGGTTTCGCGGCCCGGTTTTCGGCGCCTGGGCCAATCTGGTTCTGGCCTTCCTGATGCACGACAAGCTGAGCGTGCTCATGCAGCAACTGGAAGGCGCGTTCAGCGGAATCACGAGTCCGTTCTGGATCGTGCTGGAAGGGGCGGTGCTGGGATTGGTGATTGACGCCGTGACCACGAAATTCGCCGGCGAGGGGCTTCCCCGAACAGGATAGCATTCCACCTGCCGGGCCCGGTGCGGAACCGCCACTGGAACAGTGTTCCGGATCACCACAATCGTGGTGGATGGGCACAGGCCCGGATAAGGGGTGCTGGCATTTTTTGGCAGTCATCCTGTTGCCACGCTTCATGTTGGATGAATTTCAGGGGTCACGGCACATCCTTTGCCTTGGTGGGGGTGACGATTCATCACCTGCAACCACAATAAGGAGCCCCGACATGTTGTTCACCCGTTCACTCCGTTCCGGCACCGGCCTCGTGGCCCTCGCCGCACTCATGATGCTGTTCGCACTCAACCTGGGTGGCTGTTCCGACGAGAATGCTTCACCCACCGCCCTACCCCAGACCTCCGCTCCGGTCCTGCCGGATCCGGCCGAACTCCAGTTCGATTTCAGCTTCTTCGACAAGGCTGCCGAATTCGACAAAAACGACGGCGGCATTCACGAGAATTTCGTCAATGCCTACCTGCGTGCGGTCCTTCTCGGGGCCATTGCCGAACTGACCCTTGCGCCGCCCGTGGCCACCTTCTCGGCCGCCCTGCACACGGTACCGGTGGCCCAGGACGATGGCGCCTGGATCTGGACCTACGACTGGACCGACTACCGCTACCCCATCCGCGTGGCCTTGCGCGGCCTGCCCTCCGGCGATCACGTGCAGTGGGAAATGCGCGTGGGTCCCGGCAGCGAGGACCCCACCGCGGTGTGGTTCGAGGGCCGGACCAGCGGCGATGGCTCGCAGGGTCACTGGCTCTTCCATGACCTTGACGATCCCACCCAGCCGGTCTGCGGCGAGATCGCCTGGGGAGATGACGAAACCGGGCGTTTCCTGCAGTTCACCAGTCGTGAGATGGAGAACAATGGGGACGTGCTGCGGTTCAACGATGCGGACCCCGACTTCATGATCACCTTCACCCCGGGAGCCGGAGAAGACGAATCGTTCATTCGCTGGCATACAGATGGAACCGGCAGTCTGCGAGTGCCGGACTTCAATGGTGGGCTGGAGGCCTGTTGGGATCAGTGGCAAGAAAATGTTGATTGTGAGTGAGTCCACCCTTTGAAATCTTGATCCGACCGGGCCGCCGATGGGCGGCCCGGTATCGTTTCGGTCCCGGGGGAATCAGAACCAGACCATCACCCCGATCCCATTGCGCCACCCCATGTTCGACGTTTTCACCCGCCAGTTGCTGTCCGGTTCACCCTGGTCCGGTCTTTCCCGTACCTCCCGGAAGTTCGTGAAGGTCCCCACGATCTCCCATTCCAGGGAGAAGCGGCTGCTCAAGCGCACCTGCACACCTCCGCCGGCGATCACCGCCGCGCCCAGGGAGGTGGTTTCCCCGTCTCCGTCCGGCCGCTCCAGCACAACGGCACCTCCTCCGGCACCGCCGCGCATGAAGGGCTGGAATGTGCTTCGCTCCCGGAACAGCACGGTGCCGGTGACCAGGGCCTCGACGGCACGGATTTTTTCCGGCACCCCGACCATATCGTGCCTGGTCACCGCCAGCTGGAGGCCCAGCAGGAACCGGTCGCCGAAGCGGAATCCGAACTGGCCCCCACCGCCACGCCCGCGATCGGAAACCGCCGCCTGGGGCATGTCCTCTTGCCCGAACACATCCCACCGGTCGCGCTCTGCTGAATTCCCCTGCACCCCCAGGAACCAGCGGCGCAGCTTGACGTCCTCGTTTTCTCCAGCGGTGGCACAGGTGCCACCCGCCAGGGCCATCGCTGTGCAGATCAGGATGATCAGCTGCCGTATCACTTGTCATCTCCCCGGTCGCCCTTGGCGGGCCCCAACCCATAGGTCTGGATCTTCTTGTGGAGGTTCGTGCGATCGATCCCCAGCAGCCGCGCCGCCTGGGACACGTTGCCGCCGGCCTCGGCCAACGCAGCGGAAATGCATTGCTTCTCGAAGTCCTGGCGAGCGGCCACCAGGCCGCCCGCGGCCATCACGGCCGAGGGTTGGAACAGGCCGGCGGCCGGCAACGCGTCGTCCGCGTTTCCATTTTCTCCGGGGGGAAGGTCCCCGCCCACCCCGCAGCGCGCCAGATCCTGGGGACCGATCGAGGCGCCTTTGCTCAGGATTGCCAGCCTTTCGACGGCATTGCTCAGCTCCCTGATGTTCCCCGGCCACCGAAGCGACTCCAGCAGTTTCACCGCCTCGGGCGCAAAGGTCCGCTGCGGCAGCCCGTTCTCGTCCAGGTAGGTGGCCAGGAAGTGCTCCGCCAGTAACGAAACGTCCCCACGCCGCTCCCGCAGCGGCGGCACATGCATCGGCACCACGTTCAGACGAAAGTACAGGTCCTCGCGGAACGCGCCCGCCTTCACCTCGGCCGGCAGATCCTTGTTGGTGGCCGCCAGCACGCGAACGTCCACGTTGATCGTCTTGTTCCCCCCGACGCGCTCGATTTCGCCTTCCTGCAGGGCCCGCAGCACCTTGGCCTGGGCCTTGAGGGACATGTCACCGATCTCGTCCAGAAAAAGGGTGCCCTTGTCCGCCTGCAGGAACTTTCCGTCGCGCGACCGGGTGGCGCCCGTGTAGGCGCCCTTGACCGCCCCGAACAGCTCGCTCTCGATCAACTCCTCGGGAATGGCCGCGCAATTGACCTTCACAAAGGGCCCCTTGTTCCGGTCGCTGGCCTCGTGTACGGCGCGCGCCACCAGTTCCTTGCCGGTGCCGCTCTCGCCGGTGATCAGGATGCGCGCCGAGGTGGGTGCCACCTGCTCGATCTGCGCGCGGATGGCCTGCACCGGCGGCGACTCTCCCACCATCAGGTGGCGTTTCATGTCCCGGGCCCGCAGGGCGCGAACTTCGCGGCCCAGCGATTGCACCTTGAGCGCGTTCCGGACCGCTACCAGCAATCGCTCCCTGCTCAGGGGTTTCTCAACGAAGTCGAAGGCACCGGACCTGGTAGCGGCCACCGCCGTGGCGATGGTCCCGTGGCCCGAAACCATGATCACCGGCAGTTCGCGATCATGTTCCTTGAGGCGGCGCAGGGTCTCGATACCGTCAATGCCGGGCAGCTGGACATCCAGGATCACGGCGTCCGGCTTGTCCTCGAGAAACAATTCCAGGGCCTGCTCTCCCGTCTCGGCCACCGAAACCACAAATCCCTCTGTCTCCAGCACCATCTTGAAGGTGCGGCGAATGTTCTTCTCGTCATCGACGATCAGCACTTTACGGCTCATGACTCTGTTTCCTTTGCTTGGCTGGCGGCCTCGCCGGCCGCTTCCGAACCAACGGCAGTCAGCGGCAGATTGACTGTGAACGTGGTGCTTTGCCCGGGGTCACATGACACTCGCACGGATCCGCCGTGGCCCACGACGATGCCCTGGACAATGGCCAACCCCAGACCCATGCCGTCGCTCTTGGTGGTGAAGTCGGGCTCGAAGATCCGGTCCAGGTTCTCCAGGGGTATTCCGACACCCCGGTCGGTGACCTCGATGCACGCACCGGGTGCCGCCCGATTCACCAGGAGTGTGACATGTTCGCGGGCATCCGCTTGGCGGCAAGCGGCCAGGCCGTTGTCGATCAGATTGACCAGTGCTCGCCGCAGGGCCCCCGCGTCGAACCAGCCAACGAGGGCACTCTCATCACAAACCAGGTCCAGGTGGTCACCGTACAGATGTTTCAGGTCGCGCATCAGGTCGATCAGATCGCCCTCTTTCAACTCCGGCCTGGGCAACCTCGCGAACTCACCGAAATCGCGGACCAGCCTGCGCAGACTCTCCACCTCTTCACCGACGATCTCGGCGCACTCGACCAGCAGGGCGCGGAAAGCCTGGTCATCACCCTTGTAGCTGTCGCGAGCTTCCTCCACCGCCAGCAGGATGGGGGTCAATGGGTTCTTCACCTCGTGGGCCAGGGTCCGGGCCATGCCTCGCCAGGCGGAGGCGCGTTCGAGGCGGGCCAGATCGCGGCGTTGTTCAGCCAGGCGTCCAACCATGGCGTCGAACGATTGCACCAGCTCGCCCACCTCACCGGGACCATCGGCCCCGACACGGAATTCCAGTTCGCCGCGGGCCACGCGGCGGGTGGCGGACACGAGTTTTTCCAGGGGTTTCACCATCTGTCGTGTCCAGAGCATGCCCACGCCCAGGGCCACCAGGATCAGGACTCCGTACACCAGAAGGAAGGGCGCAATGAAGCTCAGCAACACCCGGTCCTGCTCATTGCGCACCGCACGCAGAAGCCCGAGGCCGTCGGTGAGCTTCCCGGCCCGGGCCACCATGCCGGCCGGAAGGGACTGCAGCACCACGATCGGGGCGCCGCTTTCACGGACGATATTCGTGGCCAGGAAGTCACCGAAACGCTGGGGAACCGCGACGGTCTCGCCCTCGGGAATCGCCAGCATGGCGGCACGGGACACGAGGTCCGGACGCGCCCGCGTGACGGCCGTCAGCGAGTCGGCGGGCTGCATGCGGCCGAGGGCGTCGAGCAGCACCACCTCGTCAGTGAAGCCGTCCTCGGTCGCCCGCAGTCGCAGTTTGTCCCGCAATTCCTGCAGGTGGGCGCGACTTTCGGCCAAGCCGGATTCGATAGCGGTCTCCAGGGGATCGACGATGGCCGGCCCGAAGCGCCGCTCGAGCAGATCTCGCACCACCAGGGACAGGGGCAGGGTCGGCAAAAGGGCAACGATCAGGAAGGACACGGCCAAGCGGGTGCTAATGCGTCTCATCGTGCAACTCCTTCCTGGTGAACCAGCTCGAATACGTCTCCTGGCCACCTGGGCTACTGCCCCCGCCCTTGTAGAAAAAACGGATCAGGCGACCCAGACTCACCGAGGCTTCCTGCTGGTCCAGTCCTTCACGCCGAGGCCGCTGGTCGCCGACGATCACGTCCTCCACACGGTCCTGCTCGGCGGGCGCGACCGGATGCACCTGCAACATGATGCGCAGCCGGTAACGCGCTTCGGGCGCCAAACGGTTCACCGGGATCACCGGCACCGCCCACAGCTCTGCCAGATAGTCCTGCATGTCGTCCAGGCTGTGGAAGCTGCGTTCGGTGCCGTCGCTGCGAACCGAGAATATCTCCTCCCAGAGATCGAAGCCCAGTTGAAGCGAAACCCGGTTGCCGTCCACCACCTTCTGGCGATCGTCGAGCAGGGCCAGGTCCAGATCGACGGACGATACCAACCCGGAGCGCATTGACTGGAGCAGCTTCTCGCCGGGCAGACCCTCGGTCCTCAGGCGAGCCACCACCAGGTCGCCCACCCGGGCCGGGGTAATGCTGGTCACACGCGCGGAATCGTCCTCGGCAAGGGCCACACCGGCCGCAAGCCAGCAGAGCATCAGGACTGCCGTGGTGCGCCGCATCAGAACGACCACCCGATCGAAGCGGTGACCTGGAAGCGTTGATCGATGGGCCGGTCCGTGAGAGGGAAGCCCACGTCGAGCCCAATCCAGTCCAGCCACCACACACGCAGACGCAGGCCGTAACCGGCGCCCGCCGAGACGCCGCCGAAGGCCTGCCCATCGAAATCGCCCGAGGAACCGGCATCCAGGAAAAACAGGCCCGCCAGCTTGGTGCCCTTGCTGTCGCCAAGGATTCTGCTGCGGTACTCCAGGGAACTGGACCAGAGCCAGGTGTCGCCATCGGGCGCCGATAGCGAATTGGTGGGGAAGCCGCGCACGGTGTACATGCCGCCCAGGTACAGGCGGTCATAAAAGGCGGCGTTTTCGGAGACGACAGCGCCCCGCATGCGCAACGCCAGCACACCACCGGGGCTGTTGAGGTAGCCCCGAAAATCGGCCTGCAGTCCGACGTGGCTGCGCGGGCCCTGGATGGCGGCGTGAGCCTTGAGCCGGCCCCAGAGCCCCGAGACGGGCGTTCCCGCCCTTTTTTTGTCCGAGCGGGTGTCGTGCTGGATGTCCAGGTGGGCAATGAGGCGACCGTCATCTCCCAGACCGTCCTGAATTCCGGGAGGCAGGTCGTCGCCGCGGATTTCATCGCCGGAGGAAATGCTGCCATCTGCCGACTCGGTGTGGGCCCGCGAGTAGTCGGCGGTCTTGACACCTTCCAGGTTCAGCCCGACTTCACCCAGCCAGCGCTCACCGTAGCGCCGGCCGTAGATGGCGGACAGACCACTGGTCTTCACTTCGTGCCGGTATTCCACGCCATCTTCGAACCAGGGCCGGTCGGTGGCTATGGAACTCAACCGGGTGCCCCAGTAGTCGCGGCCCGAACCAGCCCGCGGCTGGACATACTTCAGGATCAATCCGGTGTGCCGGAACCCGATGCGCCATTGCAGGTCAAGAAGGCCGCCGCGGCCGGTGGGATTGTCGTAGGCGATCATGGCCGGCACCAGATACCAGCCGTCCAGGTTGGTGTTGCCGACGGCCCAGCGGAAGTCGAAAGAATGCTCTTTCACTTCCAGAACGAGGACCAGGTGCCCTCGATTCGCGCCCGGCCGGGTGTAGTAGGTCACGTCCTTGAACAGCCCACTGCCGCGAAGCTCCTCGATGCCGTCTATCAGCATCGCCTGGTCGATGGGCTGACCCGGGCGCAGGGGCAGGAACTTGTAGACGGTTTCCAGCGACGTACGGTCTGTGCCTGTCAGTTCGATGTCTTCAAGGAAGAGGGCGCGGGAAGTCGTCAACTCCGGCAACGAGTCAGGGGCGGTGGTCTGGGCAGGGGCCGCAGGGGCGACCAGCAGGATCAGCAACAGGGCCCACACGCCCATGGCCAGGCGGCTGTGCGGCCGGCGCCTGGTCGAAAGAGCCGTCGTCGCTGGAAGCTCGGGCTGCATGGATACTTGTGGTCTCTCCATGACCGGGGTTCAGCAACGGCCGTTCCATTTTTGCCGCCACCATGAAAATTGCGGGCGTGCCCACTAAAACACTGTCAATACGCCTTTTAGCCCAAACCCGCCGATGGGAATTCAGCACTCGACTGGAACAACCCTACCCTGGGGTGTGAAAAAACACAACAGTCAAGGGATTCAGCGGTGCCACGGATGGGTAACACCGCCTTCGAGCCGCCTGGGGTCGTTGGTCCGCTCAGAGGTACCAGTTGAACTGGATCGAGAAGGTGCCCAGGCCCACGAAGTCGTCTTCAAGTCCTGAAGCGCCTTCCAGATCGAAGCCGATCCCGTCGGCAGTCAGGCCCAGAGCGAACTTGCGCCCCAGTTGCCATTCGTAGCCAAGACCGACCCGGGCGGCTCCGGCGTCCTCGAAGTGAACCAGCTTTCCAGTGCTGCGGCGAAGGATGTCCCCTCCACCTCCGCCAAAGCCGAGACGCAGGAAAAAGCCACTGCCGTCGGGCCACCAGGTCACGGTCAGCAAACCAGCCCCCAGGCCCCAGTCCTGATCACCTTCCTGGAACCCGATACCGTAACCCTCCAGGCTCAGGGCAAAAGAATTGCTGAAGGCGTAGCCGAATCGCAGGGCGCCCATCGCGCCCTTAGATGACTCTTCGGTAGTGGTTATATTGGCAAATTTCGATTTGAAGGATGCCCCGCCCAGGCCGGCGTTCAGACCCAGGAAAAGACCCTTGCGGTCACGGTCCAGGCTTCCGGCATGAACCGGCAGGGCGGTCATCACTGTCGCGATAAGCGCGCATGCGACCAGTGCCTTTTGAATGAGTACCTGATGTTTCATAGCCTTGATCCCTTCCGGGTCGGCCGGCCGCGCCGGCATTTGGGGGTCGTGTGTCTCGTTGACCCAAGGGCAGGGATCGTGCCCCAAAGTGACGGCACTTCAGGCTGAAGCTAACAGACATGAAGACATGGGATTTAGGAGACTGGGGAATAGAAGACGGGATAGATGAAAATGTGGTGCATTCACCACATGCGCGCCCTGACCGTGGCGAAAATTCACATCCAGCCCGGGCGTTAGCTCACCGTTTCGATCTGGTTGTAGACCGTGTCGCGCAACACCGGCCGCAAGCCCACTCCACGAATGAAATCCTGGATGTCCGACACGGTCATGCCCTTGCCGGCCGCACCCCCCGCGGCGAAGGTCACCCGTTCGTCGATCACGGTGCCGTCCAGGTCATTGGCCCCGAACCGCAGGGCCAGCTGGGCGATTTCCCGACCCAGCATCACCCAGTAGGCCTTGACGTGCGGGATGTTGTCCAGCAGCAGGCGGCTCAAAGCGATCACCTTCAGCTTGGCGATCAGGTCCGGTCCCGGCAGGTGCGCGAATTTCGTGTTTTCTGGATGGAAGGCCAGGGGAATGAAGCACTGGAATCCCCCTGTCTTGTCCTGCTGCTCACGCAGGCGGATCAGATGGTCGACCCAGTGCCGCGGCTCTTCGATGTGTCCGAACAACATGGTGCAGTTCGATTTCAGGCCGTGCTCATGGACCATGCCTGAAACCTCGAGCCAGCGTTCGGCGCTCATCTTTTTCGAGGCGATCTGGTCGTGGATCTCCGGGTGGAAGATCTCCGCGCCGCCCCCGGGGCAGCTGTCCAGGCCGGCCTCGCGCAAGACGGTGATCGTCTCGGGCACCGAAAGCTTGGCCAGCTTGGCCAGGAAATCGATCTCCACCATGGTGAAAGCCTTCAAATGCACCGTGGGGAAGGCCTTTTTCAGTTCCCTGAGGATGTCCACGTAGACTTCGAATTTCCAGCGCGGGTGCAGGCCGCCCACGATATGGAACTCGGTCACGTCGGACGACCAGTCGCGGCGGGCGAGGTCCACACATTCGGCGGGCGAGTACGACCAGGTGCCCTCGGCGTTGGGATCGTCCGCGTAGGCGCACAGCTCGCAGCCCACGTAACACACGTTGGTCGGGTTCAGGTGGCGGTTGATGTTGTAGTAGACCGCGTCGCCGTGCAGGCGGGTGCGCATCTGGTGGGCCAGAAAGCCCAGGGCGGGCAGGTCGTCGCTCGCGGCCAGCAGCAGGCCGTCCTCGGTGGACAGGCGCTCGCCTGCGGCAACTTTGGCGGCGATTTCCGCAAAGGGGTGGTTGTCGAGAATCATCTATGTCCACATCCGGTGTAGGGCGTGTGATGGATCAACGTTCACTTGGCCCAAATCTAATCGGTTTCACCCGGTTCGCCACCAGGTGGATCGGTCTGGACCGATGGACGGACAACTTTCCGGACAGGATCAAAGCGTAATTATCCTTGGTTTGTCGGGGATACTTCCTTTAACCTCCGCGGGCCAACCGATGATTGCCAGGCGGGAAATCCGTCTGGACCCTCGACTCGAAACAAAGGAACCGGATTGAACCTGGCGAATACGGCAATGAAACCCACCTTCGATTTCAAATCAGCGGCCAGCTGGCAGCTGGTATTCCTGCTGCTCATGCTGACGGCGGGTTACCTGTCCATCGCCGTCAGCCAGATCGCCCTGGGGCTGGCCCTGCTGATCCTGCTTTACCGCTGGGTGTTTCTCAAGGAGACACCCCCGGTCACCGGGCTGGAGAAAACCACCGCCCTGCTGGCCGTCTGGGCCCTTGTGATGATTCCGTTTTCGACCAATGTTCCCCAGTCCCTGGTCTATTACCGGCGCTTCTACCTGTTTGCCGTCATCTGGGTGGCAGCCTCGGCGGCCACCACCGAGCGCCGGCGTCTGCTGTTGCTGGGTTTCCTGCTGGCCGGGTCGATGGCCATCAGCATCTACGGTCAGATCCATCACGCCCAGCTGGCCGGGGGTTTCATGAGCCAGCGCATGACCGTGGTCTTCAACGCCATGACCAGCGGCGCCCTGCTGATGATGGCCATCCTGGTCGCCGCCGGGTTCCTGATCGTGCAGGGGATCAGCCGCAGGACAAAAGTCGTGATCGCCGTGGCGATATCGCCCGTTGTTCTCGGCCTGCTGATGACGATGACCCGCAGTGCCCAGCTGGGCCTGCTGGCGGGCCTGGGCCTCATGCTCCTGCTGGCAAAACCTCGGGTGTTCGGAATGTTCCTGGGATTGATGCTGCTGGCCACGGTGGTGCTGGCGGTGTTCGGCGAAAACATGATGTCCGAACGATTGTGGAGCCGCATCAACCCCCAGTACGTTCTGGCCGGTGACAACACCACGGCGCGCCTCGAGATGTGGGGCGGCGGACTGGAAATGGTCAAGGCCCACCCGATCACCGGGGTGGGCGACCGTGGTCTGGAAGAAATCTCACCAGACTACTACACCAGCGAAAACAACCTGTACTTCGGCCATCTGCACAACAACATCGTCCAGATGGCCGTGATCTGGGGGATCCCCGGCCTGATCTTCGGCCAGGCGTTCATCTTTGCGGGATTGTGGTTCCTGGTCAAGCGCTGGCGCACGCTGCGGAGGCGGGCGGAGGAATTCCGGGCCACCCCTGCCCGGTCGGGCTGGGTTCTGGGGGCCATCGGGGTCTGGATCAGTTTCTATATCGCGGGACTGACCGAGTGGTACTTCGGTGATGCGGAGACCATGCTGATCTACCTGGCCATCCTCGGCTGCGCCCTCGGACCCGTCGAGCCCGAGGAGCCGCAGGCGGATTAGTGATCGTCAGCCTTGGCCGCCAGACGCAGCTGGGGCAGGATACTGACGTCGAAGACCTTCTTGTTTTCCTGTTTGACCGCACGGATCTCTTCCACCGCCAGACGAATACCCGCCAGGGCCGCGGTGACCTCGAAATCATTGTGGCGGAAACCGAAATTCCGCAGCTTCTGCATGGAGGCGATCAGCTTCGCCTCGGCCTTCAGCATGCGCTTGCCGGCCAGGTGTTCATAACCCTCGCAGGCATCGAGCAGGCCCATCCAGAAGGCTTCGTCCCGGCCCCTGGCGAAAGCAAGGCCTTCGGTGGACTGGCGAACCGCTTCACTGAAATCACGGCGATTGAATGCATTGATTGTCTTGTGCAGGATGATGTCCATTCCCAGGCTCTCCTTGCCGATCGCGAAGAGCCGGTATCCTGAACACCAGCGGGTCAGCCGGCGGGCTCCTCGTCTTCTTCCATGTCATGACCCGCCATATCGAGGAAACGTTCCGCTTCTTCCTCGTAGGCGAACTTCGTTGTGTCTTCGATCCTGTCCACGTACAGGATTCCCTCCAGGTGATCGCACTCGTGCTGGACCACGACGGCCGGGAACCCCTCCAGGGCAAAATCGAGCTTCTCCCCTTTTTCATTCCAGGCAGTGACCGTGATCGAGGCGGGCCGTTCGACCCAACCCCGCATTCCCGGCAACGACAGACAGCCCTCGTACATTCCCAGGCGATCGTTTTCGTCCTGGACCGTGATCTCGGGGTTGATCAGGATCCGGTACCGGGTTCGTCCTTCGTCATCCACTTCCCCGCCGGCGATCAACAACCGCACCGGCTGGTGAACCTGGGGAGCGGCCAATCCCACGCCGTTGTACTCGACCATCGTTTCGAACATGTCCCGGATGAGACGCTGAACCTCGGGGCCCGTGATCGTGTCCGGATCGATGGTTTCGCATTTCTGGCGCAAAACGGGGTGGCCCATGCGGGCGACCTTCAAGATTGCCATGATGGCAGTCCTCCTGGAATTCGGTTCGGGAAGGAAATGAACGCCTTCACCATAATCAAAGTCAGCCAGGAAGACAAAAGCGCGATGCAAAAAGGAGACCCAATATCTGGAAAAATCAGGAATACCCCGGATAGGCCAGGATCGGGATAAATGCCTCATTTGGCGGCCCCCTTGGTCCCAAAAGGGCACAGACGGGGTTGCGATGGGCATTTCGATCCGGCGGGGCAGGGTCATGATACGTTGCACATTGCCCGATTTTTGACCATTTCATCCCGCGAACCCGCCGGAGGTCCTCTTGATCAATTTGCGCCGGAATTGGCAAAAATGTGGTATTGTCGTGTCAAGAAATTCTACCCC
>DAOWLV010000138.1 GCA_030643455.1 Candidatus Krumholzibacteriia bacterium
CGCGGCGGCTGCGGAAGAATTCGGCACTCCGGGCAACTACGTCAACGGCGCCAACATCGCCGGCTTCATCAAGGTTGCCGACTCGATGCTGGACCAGGGTGTTGTCTAGGCAGAATTGAGCGATTGCGGGTTCGGCCCGCGACAGAGCGGGGCGGCCTTGGCCGCCCCGCTTTTTTGCCGGTGGAAGGAATGATCAATGGCGCAATACGGATTTCCGGGTCTCGGGATCATGGGCGCACCCATGGCCGCCAATCCCATGTTCGCCGGGAAGGGGGCGTTGATCGCCAAGGATGATTTCACTCCTGCATTTCCCTTGAAACATATGTAAAAGGATTTGCATCTGGCCATGACCCTGGGTGATATTCTGGGTCAGGCCATGCCTTCGGCAGCCGCAGCCAACGAGGTGTTCATCCGGGCCCGGGCAGCGGGTCTGGCCGAAGAGGATTTTTGCACCGTCTACAAAATTTTCACCGATTGAGGAACCCCGGCTACCGGACCCCGTGTCCGGCAGGAGGAAACGATGAGCAGCATCACCCGCAAGATGGCCGACTTTGCCATCAATCTGCGCTTCGAGGACATACCCGCCGTGTCGATCAAGGAAGCCAAGCGTTTCCTGCTGGACAGCGTGGGTTGCGCCCTGGCCGCGGTTCCCAACGAGGACATGGCGGCCATGTACCGTTTCATCGACAAGCTGGGGGGCACTCCGGAGTCAACCCTGATCGGCAGCGGCGAACGAACCAACGCATCCAATGCCGCCTTGATGAACAGTCTGCTGGTCCGGGCCTTCGACTACAACGACATCTACTGGGAGCAGGATCCCAGCCATCCCTCGGACATCATCTTCGGGGCCGTCTCACCGGCCGAGGCGATGAATAAAGGCGGCGCCGAAACACTGACGGCAATCATGATCGCCTACGAACTGGAATTGCGCTGGTGCCTGGCCTGTTTCCCGGGCGTGCGCGAGGTGGGGTGGCATCACGCCACGTTGACCCAGTTCGTCAGCCCGTTCGTGGCCGGTCGCATCTACGGTCTGGATCCCGACCAGATGGTCGCCGCCGCCGGCATCAGTGGCAGCAGCCACTTCACCCTCGGTGGTGTGGTGGCCGGGCATCTGACCAACATGAAAAACACCGCCGACCCGTTGGCTACCCAGGGCGGCGTTCTTGCCGCACAGATGGCGGCCGAGGGTTACGGTGGACCCGTCGAGGTGATCGAGGGCAAGGAGGGGTTCCAGCACGTGATCCACAACGTGGAGCTCAAGCCCGAGATCCTGCTGGACGGCTTGGGGGAGAAGTTCATCATCACCGACTGCGGCTACAAGGCCTTCCCGACCGAAGCACTCACTCACCAGCCGATGTCTGCCGTGCTGAACATCATGCAGAAAAACGGGCTGGTGGCCGAGGATCTGGCTTTGATCCACATCCAGACCACGGCGCGCGGCGCGGACATTCTGAGTGATCCCAGCAAGTACGATCCGCAGACCAAGGAAACGGCTGACCACAGCCTGCCCTACTGTCTGGCGGCCGTGGCTGCGGACGGGGGCGTTTATCCCAACAGCTTCGAGCAGGAAAAACTGTTCGACCCCCGCATCCGCATGCTGCTGGGAAAGATCAAGGTGGTGGCCAACGACGAGATCGACGGGCTGTTCCCCGCCGTCAAACGGGCCATCGCGACCATCACCACGAATGACGGCCGCGAATTTGTCGAGACCGTGGACCATGCCAAGGGGAGTCCGCAGAATCCCCTGAGTGATGAAGAACTGATCGCCAAGTTCCGGGCGAATTCGGAAGCGGTGATCGACACGGCGCGGCAGGACGAGATCATCGAGGCCACCTGGGGTTTTGACAAGATCGCGGACGTTGGCCAGTACATGAAACTGCTGGTGACCGGCAAGTAGCCGGCCGGACGGCTGCGCATCCCGCGGGCGTTTCGGTGACACCGGGCAACCACTAAAAAGCCCCCGGGGAGCAATTCCCCGGGGGCTTTTCCCTGTGCGATCCTCAAGTCGCGCTTACCTGTAAAGAGCCTTCAACATTCCCCAAGTCGTTTCCTCGGTCGGAATCGGACCGTCGGTGTTGCCGATCTTCACGTACTCCAGGTACCAGCCCGGGCGCTGGACGCTGCTGTCGGAACCGAAGTCGAACCGGACGCGGATGGTCATGTCCATGAACTGGGACAGGTCGAAGCAGGACCGTCCCCAGGTGCGGATCGGCACGCCGTCGGTGACATTGCCGGCGAAGACTTCCTCCTGCAGCACGCAGGGTGCCGAACCACTGTTGCAGATACCGGTGTAGCCCTCGGCGGGCGGGATGACGATGTCGTCGACGGTCACGTTGCCGCCGTCATAGATGTTGCCGCTGCCGGTGGTGTAACCTTCGGTGAAGACGTAGTGCTTGACCTCCATCCAGGAGCATTCCGGGGTGACCATGAAGGTCGGGGAATAGAGACCTTCGCCGGAGATTGCAAGGTAGTCGCCGTTGAGCACGGTGGCCCAGACGTTGCCAGGCGAACCCGGCACCGTGGTTTCCAAGCCGTATTGCCAGACGGGAGCGCCTTGGGTGGGGTCACAGGGTTCAGGCGCAAATCCCCAGTCGCCATCGTTGAAGTTCCAGTCGTAGCAGATCGAGAAGAAATTGCAGATCGAGCCGTCCTCTTCCTCCGGCTGGGGCGGGAGTTCACATTCCACGGTCAGGGTGTAGGACGAGGCCGCCCCATCATACCCGTCGACCACGATGTAATAGGTGCCGGGATTGAACTCCCCGCTGATCGTGGAATTGCCGTAGGCGGTGCAGGTTGCCTCGTCGCATTCGGTCAGCAGGAACACGTCCAGATCGGCCTGCATGTTCGAGAGTGCGATGTTCAGGACGTAGTAGTCATCGAGAATGATCTCGTAGACGTCTTCGCCACCCGACTCGTTCCAGGCCACGCAGCTGTAGAGTTCGACGTTGTTCACCGAATCGGTGTTGTCGCCGTCGATGACATCGCCACACTGGATGGCCATCGCGTTGGTGCAATCGAGCAGGCCGGTGACACTGAGTTCGATCTTGTTCTGGGGTTTGCCGGATGCGTCGTCTGACCAGGCCGGAACGGCGGTCAAGGTCAGGAGGGAAATGAGGAGGAGGGTTTTTAGCAGGGTTTTCATTGGGGGCCTCCTTTGCGGAGTGTGGCGGTAGGTGGTGAGACGTGTGGCGGTGTCTGGCAGGACGTCCGTGTCTGATGAGAGGATCCCCCGAAGCACGCGCCTCTGGGTGAGGGGAGTGTAACAGATCGAGAGAGGAGATTTCAAGGGGGTGGGGCTTGATAGGAATGGGACGTGTTAGTGGATAAACCCGGATGGCCCAAGGGGGTGGATGTAACAGCCCGGGTGTGGTACACTAAAAAATAGCTTGAGGAAACAAGGAGGATGGGGTTTTCCCCCGTCCTCCTTGTGAATCGGACCAAGGTCAAGCGAACGAACATGTTGTTCGGTCTTCCCGCCCCGCCCATTATGGCAGGCTTCCCGAGCTCTACAGGAGAATTCAATGTCCAAGACTCGCCTAGGTGTTTTTCTACTGCTCATCTTCGTGGCCGTGCTTGGTAACGGTGCCGCCACGGCTTTCTCCCCGACTGGCGAAGAGTTCGAGGTGCCCTTGCCTGAATTCGTCCCCGTTGCCCCGGCCGATATTGCCGCACGCGGCGCTGCCTTTTCCGCCGCCATGGCCGAAATCTACGGCGGGCGCTGGCATGCCCAGGGCTACAACGCATCCAATGGAAAACCACGCTGGGTCTACGGCAGTGGGCCTGAGGTAACCACGGCCATTTCCACCAAGGCCGATCTCCGACCGGCTGCTCGCAGTGTGCTTGACCAGGTGAGCGCCCCCTTGGCCCTCGACGTCAAGGAGCTGCGCCTGACAGATACGCCTCATGCAGCCGGTAAGTGGGCCGCCCACTTCCAGCAGACCTACTTCGGAGTGGACGTCTGGCAAGCGCGGGTTTCGGTGGTGTTCTCCGACAACGGCGCCCTCATGGCCATCGGCAATCAATATCGTCAGGGGATCGACATCGATCCTGTTCCTGCCCTCGGCGCCGTCCAGGCTCTGGACCTGGCCCGCACAAACCTGCCCTTCGTGACAGAGATCGACGAGAACCGTGGCGATCCCCAGCTGCTCGTGCTGCCGGTTGCGGTCTCGGCCTGGGAAGAGGAGTACCGTCTCGTCTGGCGCGTGCGGCTGCGCAGCGAAGAACCTCTGGGTGCGTGGGTCATTCACATCGATGCCCACGACGGCAGTGTCGTCTGGCAGTACAACGATGTGCGTCAGGAGTACAGCGGTTCCGCGAGGAGCACTGTCCAGGAAGATACCTATTGTCTGGGTGCTGAAGTGCAGGCCGCGCCTTACCTGCGGCTGACGGTTGCGGGTCTGGGAACCGTCATAACCGATAATGAGGGAAACTGGTCCATCGGCGCGTCGGGCGAGCCCCACGCCGTGACGGCGGATCTCTACGGCCCCTTTGTCGATCTCAATAATGTCGCTGGTCCCGAAGCTGCTTTCAGCGGCACGGTCGTGGAGGACGTCCCGATGCAGGTTGTCTTCGACGGCCTCAACTCCCGGCAGGATGAACGCGATGTCTTCGACGGCGTCAACGACGTCCACGACTTCTTCGAATCCATCGACCCGGGCTTTATCTACGCCAACCAGCGGATCACCGCATACGTGGGCCGCACCGATGGTTTCTGTCCGGGCAACGCCTGGTGGAACGGGACGATCAATTTCTGTGAGGCCGGCGACGGTTACGCCAATACCGGCGAGATCCAGAACGTGGTCCAGCATGAGTTCGGTCACGGCGTGAACGACTACATCCTGGGTGGGACGCAAGGTTCCACGGGGATGGGTGAGGGCAACAGCGACATCCTCGCGAACCTGATGTCGCAGGAGTCCATCATCGGTTTGGGCTTTTTCCAGGACGATTGCAGCAGCGGCATCCGTAACGCGGACAACCAGCTCATCTACCCCGACAACGTGGTCGGCCAGTCGATCCATTTCGCCGGCCAGGTCATCGCGGGCTTCAACTGGGATGCCATGGTGCTGATGCAGCAGGATCTCGGGGACGAGCAGGGCGCCGACTTTGCCGCCAGCAACTGGCACCTCGGACGCGTTCTCATGCAGCCGACCAACATGCCCGCCCAGGTCTTCGCCACTTTCCTGGCCGATGACGACGACGGCAATCTCGACAACGGCACGCCACACTATGCGTATTACGCCCAGGCCGCCGAAAACCACGGGTTCACGGCACCTGCGGTCACGGTCGGTGTGTTGATCACCCATTCGCCCCTTGGTGATACTACCGAGACCGGCCCCTTCGAGGTGGAAGCCTCCATCATCTCCACGGAGGCGGAGCTGGCTCCGGAACTTCTCAAGCTCATGTGGCGCTCCGGTAACAGCGACTGGACCGAAACTGCACTCACCGCGGCCGGTGATGATCTGTACGTGGGAACGATCCCCACCCAATCGGGCGGCGATGTGGAATACTATTTTTCAGCCGGCGACGCTGTCGGCAATCAGGCTTCCCTGCCCGCCCTGGCCCCGAATTTCTTCTTCGGCTTTCTGGTGGCCTGGGCCATCGACCCGGTGGAGATCGACGGTGAGTGGATCGCCGGTCTACCCGGTGACACCGCAAGCACCGGAATCTGGGAGCGCGTGGATCCGGTGGGTACGATCGCCCAGCCCAGTAGTGATCACACTGTCGAAGGCACCGACTGCTGGGTCACCGGACAACAGGTCACCGGTCAGGGCGACGGCTTCAACGACGTTGACGGTGGCCGGACCACCTTGACCAGTCCGGTCTGGGATCTGACAAGTTTCGAGGACGTCGAGATCCGGTACTGGAAGTGGTACAGCAACGATCGCGGCGCCGGGCCCAACAGCGACTGGTGGGACGTGACGGTATCCAACGACGCGGGCGAGACATGGACAGAACTCGAACACACCATGCAATCGACGCCGGGGTGGGAGGCCTTCTCCTTCGCCGTTACCGACTACTTCGTGGCGCCGGGTCAGCTGCAGCTGCGCTTCGTCGCCGCGGACGAGGGCGATGGCTCCCTGGTTGAGGCCGCCATCGACGACGTGGCCATCATCGCGGTTTCCTCAGCTTCTGCGGTCGGCGATGAAGACCTGCAAGTGGCCATGGTTCCGGTGCTCGACCAGAACGTGCCCAATCCCTTCAATCCGGCAACCGAGATCTCCTTCAATCTGCCGCGAGACGGCCATGCATCGTTGAAGATCTACAACGTGCAGGGTGCACTTGTGCGTGTGCTGATCGACGAGGAGTTGGCGGCTGGAACGCAACGGGTCGTATGGGATGGAACCGGTGCCAACAGCCAACCTGTAGCCTCGGGTGTCTACTTCTACCGCCTGGTGACGGAGAACGGAGTGCTGGACAAGCGGATGTTGTTGATCAAGTAACGCAAAACGTTCTTGGTTCACCACATAAAAGACCCGGGGCCGCCCAGCCCCGGGTCTTTTTATCCTATCCCCGTGGAACTTTTTCGAGCGTGTGCTATATTAATGAACGAGTTCGGTCCCGAACTCCCTTCGCTGGATTTCCAGATGGGGGCGACCTGGCTTCGACGTGGTCGGGGGACCGTAGACTGCATGCCGAGATTCCATGGAACTCGTTAAACGGTGGAAAACCACTAAGTGACGAAAACAATTTCGCACTGGCTGCCTAAATAAAGGCAACCCGTCCCGGGATCGGGGGGTCACCGAACTGATCTCATGGGGCGCCGTTTTCGGTGTCTAGCTTCAAGGCAGGTCTCTGGCCTTGGGGCGAAATTTAAGTGAGACTAGCCTGGTGGGCGGAGTGTGATCTGGCCTCCCTTCAGGTTAAATAACAGATCACTATGCATGTAGACGTTTGCGGAGTACCGGTTACGGACGCGGGTTCGATTCCCGCCGCCTCCACCAATCCTTTTTTCGGCCTCCCTTGAATTGCGGGACGGCGCGCTACGCCGTCCATGGCTTCGCGTGCCTCGGCACTACGACCGATTGGGCATCCATGCCCAATCGGCCTTCGTGACGCCCTCAATTCAAGGGAGGCCGAAAAAAGGATTGGTGGAGGCGGTGGGAATCTCTGCGTGGGGAAGCAGGGGCCCGGAGCTTGGGCCCCATGTTCCATCACCGGGCGAGTACGATTTTCAAGGAATCGGATTCATCTCCGGCCTTCACCCTGGCGAGATAGACCCCTGAGGGGAGGTCCCTTCCCTCTCTGTCCGTCCCGTCCCAGGTTACATCGTGGAAACCGGCCTCACGAAGCTTTTCCCCGATAATTGTCACCAGCCGTCCCCGGACGTCGAAAACATCGATCCGGGTGACGGCCGCGGTAGACAATTCGAATTGCAGGATCACCCGGGGGTTGAAGGGGTTGGGAGTCGCCCGCAGGTTGAGGTCGAAATTTGCCGCCTGGATGACTTCGCGTACCGAGGAGACTTCACCCGTCCCACCCTGGGTGGCAAGGTAATGGAGCGTACTAAATGGTTCGCCCCTCCTGATTCTTCCCGTAAGAATGTACTGGTCTCCCGCGATGATCCGAACCATCGGGTTGAGGGTGGGATTGGGCAGTGACATGTTTCCCGCCGGGACCGGATGGGCGGGGTCGGAAAGGTCAAGGATCAGTCCCGATTCATGCTGGTAGGCGAAATTTGCGGTGCACCGGAAATCCTCCAGGGCGGCCAACGGCAACTCCGCGGTGACAAA
>DAOWLV010000026.1 GCA_030643455.1 Candidatus Krumholzibacteriia bacterium
GACCGGAACGTGGATCTGCTCCGGCTGTTCAGAGGAAATCGACGGCAGCTACGATGCCTGCTGGAAATGCGGCCGCGACCGGGAATGAGACCCTGCCGAAACCTCATCTGCCTTTGCCTGTTGATGGCGGTGGCCATTGGACCGCCCACCGGTGCGATGGCCCGACCTGCTCCGGAGCCCAGCCCAGCCAAATGCCGCCTACCCGTCGAATTGCTGACCGGCGATCCCGCAATGGTGCTTGATTCGGACCTCGATGAATTCCCTCCCCCGCCCAGTGGCGACCGTGGCTACGACGTTCTGAGCTACGACCTGGACATCCAGCTGTTTCCCGGTGACCGGTCACTCACCGGCAGGGTGGACATCGGTCTGACGGCCCTCAACGAGGGTCTGACGGGAGTCAGGCTCGATCTCGTGAACGATCTGACCTGCGACGGCGTGACCTTCCAGGGCCTGGGCGAAACCTTCGTTCACCAGGGTGACAGTCTGGTGGTGACGTTCGACTCTCCCCTGGCGACCACCTCGGCCGAAACCCTGACCATCCGCTGGCATGGCCGTCCCCTGCAACATGGCACTTTTCGCGCCGGTCTGATGTTCCGCATCAACGAAAACGGCACCCCGGACGATCCCGCCGACGATGAGTCCGTCATCGCCAACATGAGCCAACCATGGTCCGCCCATTCGTGGTTCCCCTGCAAGGACCATCCCTCGGACAAGGCCCTGGTCAGCCTGACGGTCACGGTGCCCGAACCGCTCCAGGTCATATCCAACGGCATTCTGGTTCACGAGGACGCCCCCGGCCCGGGCCTGCGTCGGTTCGCCTGGCGTGAGAATTATCCCATCGCCACCTACCTGATTTCTCTTGCGGCCACCAACTACTCTTCCTGGAGCGAGGAATGCGCCGTGGCGGCCGGTGATCCTGTGCATCTGGATTTTCATGTGTTTCCCCATCACAGGGCCGCCGGTGAGATCGATCTGGCTCCCACTTGCGACATGATGGATTTCATGACCATGGTGGCCGGCCCGTATCCCTTCAACGGCGAAAAATACGCGCAGGTCGAATTCAAATGGTTCGGTTCGATGGAACATCAAACCGCGACCAGTCTCAGCCCGATCATTTTTTCCGGCGACGGCCGGTTCGAACTCGTGGTGATCCACGAACTGGCCCACCAGTGGTTCGGCGACAGCCTGACCCCGGCGGTGTGGGCGGACATCTGGCTCAACGAAGGCTTTGCCCGCTACTGCGAGGCCCTGTGGATCGAACACGCCTACGGCGTCGATCAATACCAGCAGAACATGCGCGAGATCGGACCACTGCGACACCCGGACCTTTTCGTGAACGACGGGGTGCTGATCGACCCGGATCCCATCCTGCCCAACACCCTGATCTACGACAAGGGAGCCTGGGTCCTTCACATGCTGCGGATGTTGATCGGGGATGACGCTTTTTTCCGTTTCCTGGCCGACTACGCCGCCGCGCCTGAACTGGTCCTTGGCAGCGTGACCCTGGCCGACATGATCGGCTTCGCCGAAACGGCGGCCGGCCGCGACCTGCATGGATTTTTCGGCCCCTGGCTGGAGACATCCGCGGTGCCGGTCCTCAGCACTGTCATTTCCCAGGCCTCCTTGGGGTGGGGCTCAGACCGGGTCCATGTGCGTTTCACCCAGCACCAGGACCCCCTGTTCGAAGTGGCGGTGCCTGTCGTGATCCACACCACCTGCGGAACACAGCGGGAACTGGCCGTCCTGACCGCCAGATCCGAGACTTTCATATGGCGCACCGAATGCCCGGTGGATTCCGTGATGGTGGACCCCGAGGACATGGTCCTGATGAAATCCGTGGACGCTGCACCCCCCGTCCTGACGGTGGTCGGCCCCTGGCCCAACCCCGTCCCCGCAGCTGGAGCCGAGTTCAGGATTTATCTGACATCAGAGCGAGAAGTTACTGTTAAATTATACGATACGCGCGGAAGACTAATAGGTGAAGAAAATCTGGGGAGTTTCGCTGCCACGGGACCGGAAAACGATCCGGATGCCGAACCGCATGTCTGGACATGGGCAGCGGGTACGACCAGGACATCTGCGGGAGTCTACTGGCTGGAATTCGATGCCGCCGGAGCCCGGTCCGTCAAGAAACTCACCCTGCTCCACTGACCCGGCAGCACCGGTCAGTCCACCGGCACCAGAGGCGCGAAGCGGGGATTGATGTGCTTGCGGCCGGCCTCCTGGAAATCGACGGTCACCATCATGTCGTCCCCCATGCCCTCGACCCTTGACACGACCCCCGAGCCGAAAATGCCGTGGGAAACGGTCTGGCCCTCGTAAAAGGGGGCGCCCTGGACGACATCGTCGTCCCAGCCGCCGCCCTGGTGCGCCGCCGGACTTGAACCCGGCTGCCCGGATCCCGACCGCCGGCCCCATTCCTCCGGGCGGACCGACCTGGGCACCGAGTTTTTCCGGGAACCTTGCGAACCCTGGCTCCGGTCGACCGGGCCACCTGCCGAGCCGAACAGGGTCCGGGCGACAGGAGCCTGGATGCGGGTTCCGCTGTCCAGATGACGCCGTTCGATCAGACCGTCGGGTATCTCGGCCAGGAACCGGGAAGGCAGGCTTTCCTGCCATACACCGAAACGGCGGCGGCGGGCGGCGTGCAGCAGATAGACCCTTTTTTCAGCCCTGGTCATCGCGACATAAAACAGGCGTCGCTCCTCTTCCAATCCGGCTTCGTCCTCGGTGCTGTTGATGTGGGGCAGGATGTCGTCTTCGCACCCGGTGATCACCACCACAGGGAATTCCAGGCCTTTGGCGGTATGGATGGTCATCAACCGCACGACACCCTCCCCGTCAACGATGGTGTCCGGGTCCGAGACAAGGGCAACCTGCTCCAGGAACTGGTCCAGCGTGCCACCGCCCGAGGATTCGTGGAACCCGGCTGCGGCATTGATCAGTTCGGCCAGGTTTTCGCTGCGGGCGCCGGCCGTGTCGGGGTCGTCCATCTCGATATGGCCCTGGTAACCGATGTCCTTCATGATCCGAGTCAGGATCTCGTGGACGGGTTCACCATCGGCCATCAGGATTCTCCACCGCACGGCCATATCGAAGAAGGCCCGCACCCGCTTGCAGGCCGCCGGGGCGATTTCCTGTTCCAGCAGACCTTCTCGGGCCGCCGTCTCCCCCAGAGTCAACTCTTCACGACCGGCCAGGGCGACCAGGCGCCCCACCGTCGTGTCGCCGATCTTTCGCTTGGGCACGTTGATCACCCGCTGGATGGCTACCTGGTCCGCGGGATTGGCCACCAGCTTCAGGTAGGCCATCAGGTCGCGGACTTCCCTGCGGTCGTAGAAGTGAAGACTGCCGACGATCTGGTAGGGCAACGATGCCCGCCGCAGGCCGTCCTCCAGAACCCGGGACTGGGCGTTTGTCCGGTACAGGACCGTCACGTCTCCCCTGGTCATTCCGGCCGAGGTTTCGGCCCGGATGATGTCCACCACACGCGCTGCCTCGTCTTCGTCGTCAAAGAATTCCTCTTCGCACAGGAGATCCCCGTCTTCCCCGCTGGTCCACAGGTTCTTGCCCTTGCGGTGCTTGTTATGGGCGATGACCTCATTCGCCGTCTTGAGGATATTCCCCGTGCTGCGGTAGTTCTGCTCCAGCCGGAAGGTGACGGCCCCGGGAAAATACTCGTCGAAATTGAGCATGTTCTCGATGCGGGCGCCGCGCCAGGAGTAGATGGACTGATCATCGTCTCCCACCACGAACAGGTTGCCGTGCACGCAGGTCAGCAACTTCACCAGCACCAGCTGCAGGGGGTTCGTGTCCTGGAACTCGTCCACCAATACGTGCCTGAACTTCTGTGCGTACTTGAGCCGGACCGACTCGACCTGCTCCAGCAGATGCACCGTGCGCAGGATGAGATCGTCGAAGTCCAGGGCGTTGCACTTGACCAGGGCCGTCTGGTAACCCTCGTAGATCTCGGCGTATTTCTCGTCGACGAAGGACCTGGCCAGCGATTTGACCTTGGCCGGATCGAGGTCGTCGTTTTTCCACTTGCTGATCACCGAGCGGGTGGCGTTGGGCGTGAACTGCTTGGGGTCGATATTCAGGTCAGCCATGACCTGCTTGAGCAACCGCTTGCTGTCATCGGTATCGAAGATCGAAAACCCGGGCTGGATACCGATGTGCGCCCCGTCCGTGCGCAGGATCTTCAGACCGGTGGCGTGGAAGGTGCCTATCCAGAAAGGCACCGCCCTGCCGTCCAGGCTGGCGGCCACCCTTTCCTTCATCTGCTTGGCTGCCCGGTTGGTGAAGGTGAAGGCCAGGATTTCGCTCGCCTGCACATTCTTTTCGGCCATCAGCCACGCCACGCGCGTGGTCAAAACCCGGGTCTTGCCGCTGCCGGCGCCGGCGACCACCAGCACGGGACCGTCCGGGGCGGTCACCGCGGAGGACTGGGCATCGTTCATCTGGTCGAGGAGATCGTTCAAGGCTGCTCCGTCAGGGATGAGTCAATATTCGAAACGGTACTTCAGATCCAGGTTGTAGGTCGATTCACCCTGGTTCTCGTCGATGCGTCGCCGGATTTCCGATTGTACCAGCAGGTGCTGGTTGATCTGGTACTCCACGATGATGTCGCGGTCGTCCTGCCGGATGCCCTGCGCGTATTTGAGGTACAGGTCCGAACCGATGTACTTGCCGACGCCGATCAGGGGATCCAGGCCCGCGCTCCCGGTTTGGCTCTGGCGCTGGATCTGATCGATCTCGAAGGTATCGAAGATGTCCAGCTCGCGGGCGATCTCCCGCTCGACGATGTTGAAACCCGCGGCGATCGAGGTGTTGGCCAGACGGGCGGAATCGCCTTCGGGCGATGAGTGGGGCTCGAGGCCCACCAGCATACGCTGGATGGCTTCACGGGAATACCCGCGTTCGGACGTGAACTGGATGTCCGGGGAGGACAGGGGACCGGTCACATGGACTCCGATGATCTCGATGATACTGTTGCTCGAATGCTGGCTGCGCAGACGGTACTTGGTCTCGGCGTCGAGATCTATCCGTGGGTCGAATCCCAGTTCGCTGCTGAAATCCAGGCGTCCCCGCTGAACCTCGAAATTGTTGTTGAAAACGATCAGGCGCCCCGAATTGATATCCAGGGAGCCCCGCAGGTAGAGCCCCTCCTCGTTACGAATCAGATCGAGATCACCCCCCATGAATATCTCCAGCTCGCGATTGAGAATCGTGGCAACCCGGGGTTGGGCGTGCAACTTCAGGTCCGCCAGCCAATCGGGGGCCACCGTGGCCCCCAGGGGATCATTCCCTCCTCCGCCCTCGCCGAAACTCCCCACGTAACGGGCCTTGATGATCTCGAGATCGCCGCTGAACTTGGGCACCAGGGTGCTGTCCGGACCCACCGGCACGCTGGACAACCGTCCCCCATCGCCACTGACGATCACCGCCAGATCGGGAATGGATGCCACCAGGAACCGGTCGAGATTCATATCGATGTCAAAGGATTTCATCTCCAACCCGCTGAACAGGATCCGGCCCTCTCCGGCGAAGGTGCCCCGCAGCCCCTCGTTGCCCTTGATGTTGAAGACCTTCAGCTCATCACCCCGGAAAATGCCGTCGCCGGAGACCTCGTGGTAGACCTCCTGGAGGTTCCTCATGACAAAACCGGCGTCCCTGATCTCCAGGGTCCCCTGATAGAGGGGATGCTCCAGCGGACCGGAGATGATGACATGGGCTCCAAAGGTGCCGCTGGATCTGATGAACGCGTTCGTGGCCTGGGAAAGGGGCTCCAGGTTGCTCCCCCAGGGAATATCGATCTGCATGAAGAAGGGGCCGTCCAGGGGCGAAGTCGGCTCGCTCACAAGATCCAGGTCCAGCGGAATCTCGATCCGGCCAGTCATTTCGAGGTCCTTCTTGCGTCCCTTGAGGTCGCCCAGGACCAAAGACTGGTTGTCGGCCCAGACCTCGCTGGACAGTTCATCGAAGTGGAGCCAGTGGACGTGGAAGGGCGCACTGTGGACCTGCCCCCGGATCAGGGGGTCCATGACATTGCCGACCACCTTCAGGTTCCCGTTGAAAAGGCCGGCCAGGCGGTCAAGGGCGGGCAGGGCGAACTGATCCAGAAAGGCCCAGTCGCCATCGTTGATCTCGAGATCGAGATCCAGGTCCGCCCCGGACCAGAAATCCGTGAGGCCGGCACCCGGGTTCGACACCGTCCCGGCGCCGGTGATCCGGCCGAAATTCGTCCGCAGGTCGAGTTCCTGGAAATCGATGGCTCCGTCACCGTAACCCGCGGTCACATGCATGGAGTGGACGTCGGCCAGGGTGAATGGAGCGTCCAGGATATCGGCGGTCAGATTGACCTGGGGTGACGCGGGCTCGCCACCCACCACGATGTCCGCGGTCATCCGGCCGGCCAGGTCGTTTTCGCTCCGGACGAATGGATTCAACAGTGCGAGATCGAAACTCTCCAGTTGCAGAGAACCTGCCACCACCTCGTCCTGTTCAAAAAGCCCACTGACAGACATGGCGCCCTGGTCCGAGGCGAGCCGCATGCCCGGCAGCGAAAAGTGGCCGCTCCCCACGGAAAAACGCACGGTCTCGTCGATGGTCCAGCGGGTTCCCTCCAGGTCCACCCGGAAATGATCCACCTGGATCCGGCTGACCGAATCCGCGTAATCCGCCTGAAAGCTGAGGAAGATGTTGGTGTCGCCGAGATCGGTCAGGAAGGAATCGATCCGGGCGCTGGTCGGGCCGGCCGTTCCCCACAGGCTGAAATCGCCAAAGGGAACATCGCCGATAATAAAGTCACGACCGTCGATTCCGGCTGTGATCATCTGCTCGCCCAGGAGGTCGTCCACCACCAGGGCGACCTCGCCGGAACCGGCACCCAGCGGGCCAAGACCGAACTGATATAGGTTGACCCAGCCGGCGAAAGACAGCGCGTCCAGCGGGCCCTTCACGGCGCCCTGGCCGTTGAGGCGACCGGTGGTGGGTGGAAAATTCCAATCCGGCGGCAGCGTGCTGATATCCTCGGAGTTGATGCTCACATAGCCGTCAAACACACCCGCGGTGTCCGAAGCCCCTTCCAGCATGCCGTGAAGGTTGGCGTACATGATCTCGACCCGGTTGAAAAGCACTGAACCCGCGGCCGCGACCACATCCACGTAACAGGTATCGAAAGGCATGATCTCGATGAAGCCGTCGTAAAGCACGCCGGTCACCTGGGTCCATTCAGGTTGATTGGTATACTCGATGCGCAGCCGGCCTGCTCCGCCGGTGCGGGGCATTTCATCTTCGCCGGGCACAAGACCCTTGGCCAGGTCCACATCCCGGACATCACCCTCCAGCAGGATGAAGATGGAATCCGGGTCCCGGATATCGATGCCCCCACCACCAGTGAAGGTGGCCCCGTTGATGGTGCCGATCATGTCCTCGAACAGAACCTCATCATCGTTGATGATGACGCGGCCGGTCAGATCCCGCGCCTCGAATCCTTCAACTTCTCCCGTGAAAACACCCTGGTAGAAAACGGTCCCGTCTTTCCTGGTGAAAGAGCCGGTGATGTCGCCTGCCGCGTTGAAACCCAGAGCCTGGTCGATCAGGTTTTCAACCTCCGGCACCGATACGCCCCGGGCCTCCACATCGATGTCCAGGTCTCCGGACCACTGCCGGCTGCCATTCACGCGAACCGGGTGGCCGTTCACCGAACCGGTCAGGCCGGCGACGCCCACCCCCCGGGGACCGACCGTCACCTCACCACGCAAACCGGTCAACACGCTCTGGTGGGTTTCCCACTCGACGTCGCACCCACGCAGCAGAACCCGCAATTCTTTTCCGGTACGAACCTCTGCCTTCAGGTCGATCTTCGGCATCCGCTGGACGAGCCGCCCGCCGGAATCCGAAAACTCGAGGAAGGCGTCCCGCACGATCAGGTGATCGATCAGAAGGTCGGGCAGTCCCAGATCGATGATGTCCGAATCACTGCTGGTGGTGTCGGTCCCTGCCATGGAATAGATCTCGGGGTTGGCCACAGTGACCCGGCGCAGGTGCGGAACGGTCCCGAGGACCTCCTGGAAATTGAAGACCACCGTCACTGTGTCCGCCGACATGAGGGTCAGACCGCCGGATTTGGCCGGCAGGGTCAGGGAAACGCCGTAAAGGTCGAGCCCCTCGAAGGCTCGAACCCGGAAGTCACGGACCCTGAGTCCCCCTTCCTCGATGCGCAACAGGTGTCGACTGACCAGGTTGGAAGCGTACGGCGCCACGAACCAGGGGTGGGAACCAAGCCAGTAGACCACCCCGGCGATCACCAGCCAGGCGACGATAAGCGGTAGTTTCTGTGGTTTTATCCAGCGCATCAGAACGGGTACCCCAGGGAAAAATGCCACAGGACCCTCGGGTCCGTGACATCACGGGTTTCACTCACATAACGCACGCGTTTCAGTGGGAAGCCCACATCCACGCGGACGGGTCCGAACGGTGTCTGGAAACGGATGCCGGTTCCGTAGCTGTAACGATAATCCCAATCCTTGGTCGACGCCGGGTCCTGGGGATCACCAGGTTCGGAATGCAGCCGGAATCCCGTCATCCGCATGTCCCTCAACTGGGCCCAGACGTTCCCTCCTTCGAAGAAAAATACGCTGGAGAACTTCCAGCGCCGCAGCAACGGAATGGGGAAGCGCCATTCCACGTTGGTCAGCATCAGGTAGTTCCCGCCACGGGCGGGATTATCGGGCAACAACACGTCGGACGAGTAGTTGAGACGGTCCAGCTCATCCTGGTCGGTCACCTGCGGACCCAGGGAATTGTGGCGGTAACCGCGCACGGTCGAGGCACCCCCGGCGAAAAAGCGGTCATCGTAGGGCACCCCGTCGGGGCCCAGATCCAGTGATCGGCCGTAGGGCCGGGTGCCACCCACCATGAAACGCAGGGCGAGGACTCCTTCCAGGGGGGTCCGGTGGTAGTTGTGCCAGGCGGTGGACCATTTGAAGAAACTGAAATCCCCGCCCATGAGACCACCGGCCAGCTTGGCCGTGACCACGGTGTACATGCCCCCGGTGGGGCGGAAAATGTTGTCCCGGTGATCGATGTAGATGCCCCAGTTGATCGAACGGGTCTGGTCCGAGGTCGCCCCCAGTTCGTCGAACCTGACCTTCAGGCTGTCCGGCGCATACGGATGGACGGTCGGGGAAGTCACCTTCAGGCCCCAATAGGCATTGTTGGTGACCCGCCGGCTGGCCTTCCAGGTCGAACCCACGTTGAAACCATGGCTGACCATGTTCAGACCCGACTCGCCCCGGGTTTCACGTTTCGTGTAAAGGTCGAGGTCGAAACTGTAGCGGCTATTCCGGACACGGGGATTCACATACTCGGCCTGAACCCGGTAGTTGATCTGCCCCTGGTCGAACCTGATGGGGTTGCCCACCACGTCCTCGACATTCCATGAAACGCGGGTGCGGATCTGGAACCGCCGCCCGGTCCCCCACAGGTTGTAGTGTCCCCAGGAGGCCAGCACCCGGATCCGTTCCAGGCTTCCCACGCCCACACCGAACTCGAAGAAGGCGGGTTTGCGCTCAATGACCCTGACCAGCAGATCCGCCATGCCGAGGGTGGTATCCACGGCCACCGGCACGATGGTGACGTCCCGGAACAGGGCAGTGGCAAGCAGCCGGCGCCGTGAATCCTCGACCAGTTGCCAGAACAGGGGTTGGCCTTCGGCGATCACCAGTTCCCGTCGCAAGAGCTCGTCTTTGGTCATCACGTTGCCAGCCAGCTTGATTTTGCCGACGGTGTAACCGTGCCCGGGATTGACATGGTAGGAAATGAAAGCCAGAAATCCGGGACCGTCCTGAGCCTCGACGATGGTCATTTCCGGTCTGACGAAGGCATCGAGATAGGTTTCCTTCCGGTACAGATCCCGGATGGCGTAGATGTCCCCCCCGAAGGCATTCAGATCGGCGGGCGCGGGCATGCCCTCGAGCAGGTACATGACCGCCCGCAACCTAGCTTCGGTCAACGGTCCGTTGCCCTCGAAGACCACACCTCCGATGAGTGTCCGCTGCCCCTCGACGATGGAGATATGAAGCACATCCCCTTCTTCGGCAATGGTGGAGATGGAATCCAGCCGGGCGGAAACCTGATGGAACCCACGGTTCCTGTAGAATGTACCCAGCAGGCGAACCTGGGTGTCCACCAGGTGGGGCCGGTACTTCGCGACGTGCAGGGGACGGGTCCAGGTGGCTTCCTGGATCTGCAACAGCTTCTTGAGTTCGCCGGTGGTAAAAGCCTCGTTGCCGGTGATCTCGATCCGGGCCAGGCGGTGGGATTCCAGGCCGTAGTCCAGCTCCTCATCGGCCTGGACGAACCGGATGGAAGGGCCGAGCATGTACAGGATGCAGGCGATGACCGGGAACAGGCGGACCAACCGTCCCGGACCGGTGGCAGGCGGGGAACCGGAACAGCGGCTCGATGCCGGTCTTCGCGGTCCACTGTCTGGCGACTCGCCCTTGTTCAAATCACTGCTCCGTCCGGCGCCCGGAACCGGTATTTATCGTGGAAATTCCGGGACGCTGATGTAATGTCCTTGTTCAAGCCATCCCAAACCCTGACCAGGAAACACGACCATGACGACAAGATTCCCTTCCCGCCGCTTGATCTTCCTGCTCCTGCTGTCGGGTCTGATTCCGACCGCGGGATGCGAGAAGAGCGAGGCCCCCTTGGCCTTGAATGACCTTTCCGGGGACGAATACCTTTTCGTGGAGCGCATGGTCATTCTGGAACGTGCCAAGACAGCCGCACTCCTGGACCGCGAGACCGGTGATTCGCTCCTGGACTCCCTGGCCGCCGCCTGGGGAGACAGCTCCCTGCCGGTGACCCTGGCCGGCGTCCCACGTGACCCGGTCCGCAGTGAGGCGGTCGCCGCACTCCTGGGCCGCGTGATCGAGGCCGAACAGGAATCCCTGTTGACTTCGACCGGACTGGACCGGCTGGACCAGTCACTGCCGGACCCCGCCCCGGTCCCACCGGACGAGCCCACCGAATCCGAGCAGGGGCCCCTCAGGTAAATATTAGTGCCCCGTCACCTTCCAGACGTCCAGCACCACCACAAAAGTCATGAACAAGAGCAGGATGATCAATCCCACCTGCGTGGCGATGGCCTGCAACCTTTCGGGTACCGGTTTTCCGCCCCTGACCACCTCGAGAAGCAGGAACAGGACGTGTCCCCCGTCCAGGACCGGAATGGGCATCAGGTTCAACAGGAACAGGTTGATGGAGAAGAACGCGACGAAGTACATCAAGTGCGAAAAACTCCAGCTCAACATCTCCCCGGCGGCCTGACCGATCCTCAGGGGCCCACCAACGGCATCCAGCCCCAGCCTGCGCAGGACAAAATCCCGCAGCACGCTCACCGTGACCTGGATGGTCCCGGCGGTCCGTTCGTAACCGAGGACAATGGCAGTGCCGAGGCTGACCTGCTCATAGGCGAAAAAGGGCTCCATGAAGATGCGGCCCTTCATCACGCCCGGTTGGACTTCCTTGAGCTCGGGCACGACTTGGCCGCTCATCCGCTGTCCGTTTCGGGACCAGACGATCTCGATGGCCTCCTGTGGATGATCGTTGATGATGCGGGCGATACTGCTGAACGAAGTCACGGTCTCTCCGTTCACCGACTTGACCACGTCTCCCTTGTTGAGACCGAGCGCTGCGGCAGGGCCATTTCGCTTCACCAGGCCAACAGTCGTGTTCCAGACTTCCAGCCCCAAGGACCAGAAGCCCGTCCCCTCCTCGAACACAGGCTGGAGTTCGAGAGTCAACACCTGATCTTCGCGCCTGATTTCCACGGCCGAAGAAGGCACGGACCCCGATTTTCGCAACTCGACCGGAACCAGGGCATCCTCCACAGCCGCCCAGTTTCCCACGGACTGGCCGCCCACCTTCAGGATCTTGTCGCCGACCAAAAAGCCCGCCACTTCGGCCGGAGATTCGGCCCGGACAGCTCCAACTGTCGTGAAGGGAATGTTCTGCAGACCGCTGCTCAGAACAAGTCCCGTATAGAGCACAAACGCCAGCACAAGGTTGAACAGGGGCCCGGCGATAAAAACGAGTAGCCGTTGCCAGGCGGGCCGGGAATTCAAAAGACGGTGATGCGGGATGTGGTCATCAATTCCCGCTGCCTCGGCGTTGCCTTCCTCGGTGCCCAGGGGATACTTCCTCTCCTCCCAGGTCCCGGTGTCCTGGATCTCCTCCATGACCCCCTCGCCCGCCATCTTGACGTATCCGCCGAACGGAATGGCCGACAGGACGTATTCCGTTTCCCCCCAGCGCTTGCGAAGGAACTTGGGCCCGATGCCGATGGAGAAGGTCTTCACGTAGATCCCGAACAGTTTGCAGAACAGGAAGTGCCCCAGTTCGTGAACGATGACCACGAGTCCCAGGGTCAACAGGAAGGCAAATATCGTGATTAGGAAGTTGCTGGACAATTCCGACCTCTATTCCCCGGAGGAAGACCGGCGGTCGATGTGACCGGTGGCCGTCCTGCGGGCTTGGTTATCGACGGCCAAGGCAGTGGCGAGGTCATTCACCTCGCCCGGCGCATCGGCCGCCAGACTATCTTCGATGATGTGCGGGATGTCCCCGAACCTGATGCGGCCGTCCAGCAGAGCCGTCACGGCCACCTCGTTGGCGGCGTTCAGAACAATGGGCGCGGCGCCACCTGCCGCACCGGCTTCCCGGGCCAGACGCAGACAGGGAAACCTCACCGGATCCGGTGCTTCAAACAGCAGGGGCCCGGTCTTGAGCAAATCTAGCCTGCCCATCTCCAGGGGCCAATGCTTTTCCCCACAGATGGCGTATTGCAGGGGTATGCGCATATCCGGTGTTCCGAGCTGCGCCAACAGGGCGCCGTCCACGAACTCCACCAGGGAGTGTACGATGGAACCCGGGTGAACCACCACCTCGATCCTGTCGTAGGGAACTCCGAACAGGTGGTGGGCTTCGATGACTTCGAGTCCCTTGTTCATCAGGGTCGCCGAATCGACAGTGATCTTGGGCCCCATTTTCCAGGTGGGATGATTCAGGATCTGCTCGAGGGTGACCCGCGCCAGGTCCGCGGCGCTGGTTTCCCGGAAGGGACCGCCGGAAGCAGTCAGGATAAGACACCCGATCTCCTCCTCGGTTCGCCCCGACAGACACTGGGCAATGGCCGAGTGCTCCGAATCCACCGGCAGGATCTCGGCACCGCCCGCCACCACGGCTTCGGCAACGAGATCTCCCCCGACCACCAGGGATTCCTTGTTGGCCAGTGCGATTCGCAGGCCGCGCTCAGCCGCAGCGAGGGTCGGCTCCAGCCCGATCGCGCCCACCAATCCATTGACCAGGCAATGGGCGCCGGGCGCTCCGGTCACGGCCTCCACCAGTCCGGCCGGGCCGGCGGCGAGCAAACGCTTCCCGATCCCCGGCAGGGCTGCTGCCGCAGCATGGGCCTCCGGGTCGGTCACCGCCACCAGGGGGGGGTCGTGATCCGGGCAGACCGAAGCCAGGTCCTCCAGCAGACGCACAAGATCCGGAACCCGGGACCGGCAACTGACGGCAACCACCTGAAACTTGTCCGGGTTGCGTTTCACCAGGTCCAACGTCTGGGTTCCGATGGAACCGGTCGCTCCCAGGACAATCAGGCGCACCGGTAGCGGGAATTCCAGCAGGGGACGGCCGCAGGGATACAGGCAGGGGTGGTCACGTTGTGCGGAGGAACTCGGTTTCATGACGGTTCACCCCCCTCCTTGAGGGCCTGGCTCATCAGATGATGAAGAAGCGGAAGTAATAGTACAGCACCGGCACGGTAAACAGCATTGAATCGAAGCGATCCAGGATGCCTCCATGGCCCGGTATCAACTCCGCCGAATCCTTGATGCCCGCATCCCGCTTGATCATGGATTCCACCAGATCACCCAGTTGGGCCATGACCCCGACGATCAGGCCGACCACCGTGGCGGCCAGGGGCGTCAGGAATGGGGTCAAGCCCTTGGCACAGAGCCAGCCGCAGAAACCTGCGGCCAGGAGCCCGCCCACCGCGCCCTCCACTGTTTTCTTGGGACTGATCCGGGGTATCAGCTGGTGCCTGCCGAAGGCCACCCCGAACAGGTACGCACCCGTGTCCGTAGCCCAGGTCAGAAGGGCTGCGAAAAAGACAAGCTGGACTCCGATGTGATCATCCAGGCCCAGGGCAGCAGGCAACTGCCTCAACATCACCAGGTGGCTGCCCATCCAGCCGATGTACATGATCCCGAAAATGGTCACCGCGATGTGGGTGAGGGACTTGGACATGTCCTTGCGGAACAGTTCGCGCACCATGATGAGCAGAAGGCTGCCGGTCAGAATCAGCGGAACCCCCACTCCCTGACGCCAGGCGTACCAACTGATGGCCAGGGCGCAGAAGTAGCCCAGAGCCTCGAAGGGTTGGTAGCCCTTGGCGCGCATCAGGACATAGAATTCCCGCAGGCCGAGCA
>DAOWLV010000242.1 GCA_030643455.1 Candidatus Krumholzibacteriia bacterium
CGTGCACGCTGCCGGGCCGCCCGGGCCGAAGCTGCCAGGCAGGCAGCGACCGTGGGCGAGTGCCACTGGTGGTCCTCGACAACAATCAGCGGCTGTTTCACCAGACGCTCTACACCCCTCAGGTACGACACATCCTCTACGCAGCACAACGATACGGCCACACCTGCATTGCCGGCCCGCGCCGTGCGGCCGATGCGGTGTATGTAGTTTTCGGCGTCTTCGGGCAGTTCGTAGTTGATGACGTGCGAGATACCCTCGACATCGATGCCGCGGGCCACGATGTCGGTAGCCACCAGCACCCGCACCTTGCCTTTGGTGAAGGCGTCCAGGGCTCTTTGGCGCTGGCTCTGTGACTTGTTCGAGTGGATGGCCTCGGCACGAATGCCGGCCCGTTCCAGTTGTCTGGCCACTATGGTGGCGGCAACTTTGGTGCCGGTGAATACCAGCGCCCGTTCGGTCTCGTCGCCTCGCAGCAGGTCGATCAGCAGATCGCCCTTGTCCGCCTTGGCCACGAACATCACCCGCTGTTCGATGTTGTCGGCCACCGCCGCCGGAGGGGCCACCGATACACTGCGGGCATCCGTCTGCATGGTCGAAGCCAGGCTGATCACGCCGCCGGTCATCGTGGCCGAGAACAGCAGCGTCTGGCGCGGCTTCGGCACCCGGTCGGCGATCCAGCGCACGTCGTGCACGAAGCCCAGATCGAGCATGCGGTCGGCTTCGTCCAGGATGAGGAATTCGACATCGTCGAGGACAATCTCGCCCTGCTGGACCAGGTCGATGAGTCGGCCAGGCGTGGCAACGACAAAGTCGACACCCCGGCGCAAACGCTCAATCTGCGGTCCGGAGGGAACTCCGCCCAATATCACCACGGAGCGGGTGCCGACATGCTTTCCGTAGGCTCGGATGTTTTCGTCGACCTGCAGGGCCAACTCGCGCGTCGGTGCCAAAACCAGTGCCAGCGGCGTGTCGCCTTTTTCCGACGGACGAGTGGCGATATCGTCGATGATGGACAGTGTGAATGCCGCGGTCTTGCCGGTCCCGGTCTGGGCGCTGGCGATCAGATCGTGGCCAGCGTTGACGATCGGGATGGCGGCTTCTTGGATGGGTGTGGGCTCGGTGTAGCCGCATTCGGCCAGAGCGCGCAACACGGGTTGACTCAACCCGAGATCGGTGAATTTCATCGTGGACATGGGTTCCTGTCTCGTTGATCCGGGATCTACGGCAACTTGGTCTCGGATCGAGCTCAGGATGGCTGGGGGCCGAGAGGCATGCAGAAAATCGCGGCAGCTTTTTTTGCGGCACCAACAACGGGCCGCGCGTGCTTGACTTTGTTTCTTGGCAGAAACATAGGGCTCAATGGCCAAATTTGCAATAGCTCCGTCACTTGCCGGGGCGGCGGCAGATTATATCCCCTCTACGATCTAATAGTGATGACCTGGTCGACATTGTTGAAAATCTTTTCGACCCTTTCCTGCCAGATCCCGCCGAAACTTCCCTTTTCCTCGGGTGAAGCCACACCCTGCATGATCTTCTGCATGAGTTCCTGCTGGTCAGGATGGCCTTCGATGCCACTCGGGTCATAGACCACTTCCACGCTCTGGCCAGTGTCGAGCCGCTTGAACTTCGCGCTGGAGGTGGTGTCGGCTTCGAACTCCATCAGGCCATGCCGGACAAAATTGCCGCCGATTCCCTTGAACCCCAACGTCGTGGTGGCGCCCGTGATCTGGGTCACGACATTGGCGATCACCCCGGCCACGCCATCTTCTGCAGTTTCCTTGAAGGATACGAAAATCTCTCCCCGAACCGGAAGCTGGTCCTTGTAGAGGGCCTTCAATCCTTCGCGGGTCATCAGGTAGGCGCCGGCAACGGTCGGGCAGCTGTGTCCGGCGCTCTTGACGACGTCCACATAACGGAACTCCACGTTCCCGCCTTCGAACGTCCCCAGGAAGGCAGACAGGTTGTCCTTGAGTTCTATGGATTCGATCGAGTCGAAAAACTGGGGGTATTTCACTTGCTGTTCTCCTTGGTGTCCCGGTCCTCACGCAAAAGGTATTGCAATATGGCCTCCGCCTCGGCATCCGAAACCTCTACGGTGACCATTTCCAGGTCAAACTCTTCGATGAGTCCCATGGTGATGGTGTCGTTCTGGTTCATCCATTCAGGATTGGTGATCTGCATCTTCAGCCACTGTTGCGTGCGCCGATCCAGCACACCGGCCAGGTCAGGCGCTATGTCGGCCTCGCCCAGTGTGTGGCAATCACTGCAGCTTTTGTCCTCGAACAATATCTCGCCCTGATCAGCCAGGGTGCCGTCAAACTTCAGGGTCTCGACGGCACGCGGCCCATCGTCCAGGGCCACCGCGCGTTCGGCCGGGGTCTGGGTTTTTTTCTCGGCCTCGCCCCCATCCCCACTGCCGCAGGATGCGAGCAACATCAACAGCGCCAGTACGGCGAGGAACCTGGTCCAGGATTGCATGGACATCGGGACTCCTTGGAGATTTAAAAAGTGGGCGCCGGACAGCCCTGCATGATTTCTTGTTCGACAAGTTTAGCGTTACGCCGCCCGAGGCACCAGACGTGAATTCAAAGGATGGGTCAACTACTTCACCAGACTGAGCTTACGGACCGACCGCTGGTTTTGCGTGGTCAGGACCAGGAAGTAGGTTCCCGATGCTGTCGCCCCGGCATCCCAGGTTACCTCATGATAGCCGCTCCCCCGGACACCACCGAGCAAAGTGGCGACTTGCCGCCCCCGGGTATCGTATATCACCACCGTTACCCGGCCCTGCTTGGCCAACCGAAAGCTCACATGGACCCGGGCATTGAACGGGTTGGGATGGCAAATCAACTCTCCATCCGTATTCCCGGCCGGATCATCGATGGCCAGCGCGCTGACCACACCGACAAAGGCGTTGATGCGGCCGGCACCGAGCATCCCCGCATATCCTGGATTCAGATCATCGATCGGGTCGGCACTTTGTGACATGAGTTGAACCACGGCGGCGTTGTCCAGTTGTGGAAACTGGGCACGAAAAAGTCCGATCGTTCCCGAGACGATTCCCGCCGAGAAGGAGACACCTGACAGGATGTTCAATTCGCCGTCCCACACCGTCAGGATGTTCATTCCGGGGGAATATCGATGTACTCGCCGTAGGGGCTGAACGGGGTCACCTGGTCGAACTGATTGGTCGCCGAGACGGCCACCACGTGTTCGTGCGCTGCAGGATAGGTGAGCGCGGCGCCCTCTCCTCCGGCGGCAACGATGATCACGTCTTCAGCCCAGACCGCATCGACAATCGCCTGTTCATATTCCTGGAACAGCGGAATGCCCCAGGAACAGTTGATGATCTGGGCTCCGTTGTCGGCAGCGTACAACATGGAGAGATAACCCTCCACCAGTTGCCCATGATCGCTGATCGCCTTGACGGCCATCAACTGCACGCCGAAGCCGATCGCCGCACCCATGGTTCCGTTGTCGGTGACGGCCGACACGCAGGCCGCCACTCCGGTACCGTGGGGATGAACTTCCTGAGGATCGTTGTCATCACCGGCGAAATCCCAGCCGACCACATCGTCGATGAATCCGTTGTCATCATCATCGATTCCGTTGATGTCCTCCGGATCGAGCCGACGGTTGCTGTTCAGGTCTTCGGGCTCGTTGATCCAGAGGTTGTCCTGGATTTCGGCGTGTTCGAGGTTCAAGCCGGTGTCGATGATCGCCACGACCGAATGTCGGGTCTGGGGAGAACGGATGAAGTCCCATGCTTCTGGCGCCTGGATCTGAGGCAGGTACCATTGGTCGCCATAATTGGGATCATTCGGAGTGTAGAACAGGTTTGGCAGGGTCTGGAGTTCAGCACTGGCCAGGTGTGGATCGGCAGCCAGGACGCGGGCCGCTTCGCGAGCGTTCCTGCCTGATTCGAGAGTCAGGATGCGAAGTCGGGACGCAAGACCGGCCAGTTTCGGACGGCGCAGATTGCCTGGGTAGAATGGGTCGACACGCACCACGCCAAGTTGTCGGCACAGTTGATCCAGCGAAACAATTCCCGTGGCCGGCAATCCGTCGGGGGCAAACTCATTGGCCAGAAGGGCCGTTTCAGGCCCGGTCATTACCACGACCCGGTTGGCCACATAGGAGGTGCCATCAGGCAACTGGGCTTCGGGCAACTGAGCGAGCGCGCCCGAAATGCAGACCCCTGCGACCAACCAGACAACCAGAAGAACGGGAGTTGACCCGGCAGGGGCGACGGTCCGGTGAAAGCTACTGGACATGATGCTTCCTGTGGCAAAGGGACATCCCTTGCGATGCGACGGGACGAGTATAGCATCAAATCAAGAATCTGACTGTTCAAGCTCTACAAATGGCCCTGGACATGTGATACGATACGCACCGATCAGTGACGTGACACCGCCAATCCGGAAGGCCCCATCATGCCCAACCGCCAGACCACCGCCCTGCTGACCATCCTGCTTATCATCAGTTGCACCACCCTGTGTGCCGTTACTGTGCTGGCGGACGAACTGGTTCCCGGCGGTGACTTCGAGAACGTCAAAAACGGTGACGACCTGCGCAAGGACAGCAAAGGGCTGGATTGGTATGAAAGTCGCAAAGACACCGAAGATGGCCGAAACCTGCTGAAACTCAGCACCAAGAACATCCACGGCAACGCCACGAAAAAGGCCATGATCAAGGGCCACCCCGAGCTGAACACCTACCTGAGTTTTCGCCTCGCCGAACCCCAGGAAATCACCGTGACCGCCCGTTACGACATCCTGGTCAAGGAAATCCTGCCTGACGATAACCGCAGTGCCTTCATGTTCCTCGGCAGGATCAAGGACAAGAAAGGCGGACCCAACAGCACCGGCAAAGAGCGCTTTGTCATTCTGGGATTCGAGAACGCCGAGACGCCGGGCAAGTTGAACCTCTTTGCCCGCGAGGGGAAGGAGACATGGTCGGCCCGCACCCTGGTAGCCGAGGGATTGGACGTGGACACCTGGTACACGATCACGGTGGACGCCAACATCCCGGAAGGCTATTACACCGTCACAGTCGATGGTGTGGTGGAGGAGTTCGAGCTGGAATCGTTCATGACCAAGGGCAAAACACCGGACAAGATTTCCCACATCAGTTTTGCCAGCTGGAATGACGGGGCCGGGACGTTTTACGTTGATAATGTCAGTGTTGTCGGGTTTTGACCCGTACGTCGAGCGGGTGATTGGCTGTCGGGCTTTTTCGAGTGGGCTTGATGGGACAGATTTTTCAGGGAATGGAAGTGGCTCCTGTCAGGGCAGCTTCTCTACCACAACCACGAAATCCACACTTCGCTGAAATCCAAAGATTCAGGCCAAGGACGGCTTCCGTACATGGGGTAAAACCGAGATATAGGACCCCCGGCTCCTTCCAATTATTCCCTCCGTGTAGGCACTTGATGGGGAAAATATGATTTTACCAGCTTGGCAAAGTCTCCCAGCCCGGGAAGGGATCGTAGACGATGCGATAACCATCCTCGGCATCGAAATCTAACACGATCCGCATGTTGGTTTGTGCTCGAAGAATATCCAATAGTTCGGCGTACGGCATGGTGTGAACGGGCGATCCCTCGGGCACTTCCCAGCTGCAGACC
>DAOWLV010000453.1 GCA_030643455.1 Candidatus Krumholzibacteriia bacterium
AAAAGTGGCAATGTGGTTGCCCGGGGAGGACTCGAACCCCCATCGACTGAGCCAGAGTCAGTTGTCCTGCCATTGGACGACCGGGCAATCGAGAGCGAAATATATACGCGACTTCAACCCTGCGCAAGTTCCCGCTTCAACAACCTGTGGAGCGATTCAGGCGAATCCAGGTCGAGATCCGTCACCTGCCAAGACGTCGGTAGCATGATGAAGGGATCGGTCTGGTGGCCTCCCAGTCCCCCGTGGCTGCTGACCTGTTCTTCCATCACCACGATCCGCTGCCGGTCGGCCAGCCAGGCGCCGTTGATGACCAGATCCCCGCAATCGGCGTAACTCATCAACTGGGCCAGCTCCCCCGCCCATCTTTCCTTGTCCCGGAAAGACCCCAGGGGATCGTTCTCCTCGCCCACCTCGCCGGTGATCAGGTTGCGCACTCCGCCATCGCAAAGAGCCACCGCGTCGCCGAACCGCCGGCTGGCGGCCACCAATCCCACGCCCGGATGGTGGACCAGATCATCGACCAGGCCGGGATACAAATCCATGATGTCCTCAAGCATCAAGGGCTGCTCGTGCCCCGTGAAATAGATGTGGGCCAGACTGCCCGATACGCAGACCACGATGCCCGGTTCCGTCTTTTCCGCTCCGGCGCCCTGGACTTGTGGGCCTTCATCGGTCACTCGGGCCAGAGCTCGGCGTCCCCGGTTGGCCGCCCAGCCCAGGTGGTCAGCGCCCACCTCCTCGAGTTCCCTGAGCAGCGCCAGGGTGTAACTTCGATCCGGACTGTAGGTACCCGGCCGCCTGAATGACCACTCCGTTTCCCGCCCGAGGGCGCGGTCCAGCATCTCGAGCAACGTCTGTTCGATGGTCTTGCCGTAAAGCAGCCGGAAGGGGACGCTGGGAGTCTGGCCGTGATCGGAAAACAGGACGATCTCGTAGCGAATGGGCGAATGGCGGCGCGCCCGGCGGCGCAGGGTCCGCAACCGGCGGTCAAACGCGGCCAAGGATAGCTGGGCATCCAGGGAGTCGGGATCCGAGTAGTGTGCAATATCGTCGTAACCAACAAAATTGGAATAGATTACCGGCACGCCGCGGACCATGTCCATCTTCATCCAGTAGAAGGAAAGATCCCGCAGGAACGCGTTGGCCAGCGTGCGCTGGGCCAGGCGTCTGATGGAAAACTTCAGCCTGGGCCGGGACTTGGCGAACAGGCCGACCACGGACATGACCAGACCGGCCAGGTAATCCCACATGCTGGCCAGAACGGCCTTGGTGTATGCGTTGGGACTGAGGAAGAACAGGTTGAAGTCCGCCCGTTCCCCGTCCCTGCGCTGGCTGGGGTTTTCCCCCAGGGCCGTCACGGTCATCAACCGCTTGGAGGCCCCGCCGGACATGAAGGTGTTGATGCAGGATCCCCCGGACAGCAGGGGTTCATCGCAACCTTCGGCCACCCTAGCTTCCAGGAGCCGCAGGTCGTCCGGATTGCTCACGACCCGAACCAACTGGGCCGTCCGGTCGAACCAGCGGTAGCCCGGCACGTTCTCCCGGTTCCCGTAGAAAATCCCCGCCTGCACCGCCGGTGTATTGGAGGGGATGCCACAATGCCACCCGAAAAGATGGTGGCTGCCCCTGGCGAGCATGGCCGACACCGTCGGCATGCGTCCGTTGTTCAGAGCCTGGCGCAGGATGGGCAGGGACACGCCGTCGGTCTGCAGAAGAAGCAGGCCGCGCAGGGGTTTGCGTTCGGGCCGGGGAGGGCCGAAGCGGCGGGCGATCCGGTAGATGATCGACTGGTAGAAGGGGTAGGCCTCGTCCAGGCCCAGCCACCCGGTGATGGCGCCGGAAATGGCCGTCAACACCAGGGTGCCCACCAGGGCCTCCCCGAAGTTGGTGATGTGGAAGGGATGCTCGAACTGCGCGCTGAGGTAAAGAATCAAGCCGTTGAACAGCAGGGTTGGAAACCCGATGGTCAACACGTTCAAGGGCAGGGTCAAAAACAGGAGCAACGGGCGCAAGACAATCAGCAAGGCAGTGAAGATCAGGGGCAGGCGCAACAGGGAGATCCACCAGTCGGGCTGACTTGTGTCGATCGTGAAACCGGGCAGGATGGAGGTGACCAGCAACAGGGCCAACCCCGTCACGATCCAGACCAGGACATATCGTCCCAGAATGCTCGGGAGCTGTTTCGCGGCGGCCCCCCCGGTTCGCCGCCGCTAGCTTGCGGCGGCCGCCCTTAGGCGCCGCACCGAACGCGGGGCGCCCACCAGTTCCATGACCTCGAAGATGCCCGCGCTGCGGGACTGCCCCGTCAGCGCCACCCTACTGGGGTGGATCAACTGCCCGGCCTTGACGCCCAGCTTCTCGGCTGTGGACCGGATCACTTCCTCGAAGGCGCCGGACGCCTGGGGCGCGGCCGGATCCAGTCCCTCCTCGATGGCGTCGGCCAGGGCGGTCATCAGCGGTCGCGCCTCGTCGGTGGCCACATGCTCGGCCCAGGCTTCCTGATCCACATAATGATCATCGGTGAAGAAGAATCCGATCTGCTCCGGCAACGTCACCAGGCTGCTGAAGCGATTGCCCAGCGTGCCCAGAACCCGGGCCAGATAGGCGTCCGTCGAATCGGCGCCGTGGACCCGCCACTCCGGATCCAGGGTCCAGCCCCCTTCGGCGATGATCGGTTTGGCCAGATCCAGCCGCTCGTCAGCCGGCAACCGCTTGATATGTTCGCTGTTGATGTGGTTCAGCTTGTCGTAGTCGAAG
>DAOWLV010000095.1 GCA_030643455.1 Candidatus Krumholzibacteriia bacterium
CCTCGATCCATCACTTCCCGAGCGTTGGGCGGTTCTGCGCCGCTATTGCGACTTGGCCCTGGAACATTTCGGAGATGATGAAAAGGGGACTGCCCGGGCCCGAAAATTCTTTCTGTGGCACTGTAATTTCTGGCACCGCTACCGTCCCTGGACAGCCGAGGAATTCCGCAATCACTGGCCGGATTCCCTTATCCAGGCCCGCAATCCCCGGGTCGTCGGCGACTCGGATTCGGTGCTCCTGGCCAGCCAAGAAGAGGCCGACCACGAGCTCATCTGGAAACGTATCCTTGACAGGGATTATCCCACCGTCTAGGGTACCTGAACTGACGGTCGGGTTCGCCTGATCTGAAAAAATTCGAATACTCCACGGCCGATGAACCAGCGGAAGTCCGGTGAAATTCCGGCGCGGCCCCGCCACTGTAAGCGGTGACGAAACCTGCACTCAGCCACTGATCCTTCGGGATTCGGGAAGGCGCAGGAAGTAGACAGACCCGCAAGCCAGGAGACCGGTTCTCGTCCTGCCACCACCTTCGCGGGCGAGGTATGGCTTTGGCATTTTCTCCCGGCAAAAAAATCTTCGCTTCCCCTTCGGCGTTTTGGCGCATTTCGTTGGGCCTGGCCGCGTTTTGCTTCCTGGCCTGGTCTCCTGTCGCTCGGTCTGCGGATTCCGGACATTCGACAAATGGTGCCTCGGTGGCTGCGATTGCGGTTTATTCCGATACCCTGATCGTCAGCTCGCGGCCACTTTCCGATCCGGTGATTCCTTCCGTTGCCGGGCTGGTCACCCGCATCGACCTGGCGGACGAACCGGGCTTCCGGGACGCGGCCGACCTCCTGGGCGGAGCGGCCGGCTTCCAGGTACGTCGGCTGGGTGCTGTCGGAGCCTCGGCGGTGCCGTCCCTGCGAGGTTCATCGGCGGCCCAGGTCCGTTTCTACCTGGACGGCATGCCGCTGAATGACGCCCAGACCGGGATGGCCGGACTCGACAGGATTCCCCTGGACAGGATCTCTGCCATCGAAATCCACCGGGGGATCGTGCCCACGGAGCTGGGCGGCATCGGCGGGTCCGGTGCGGTCAACTTCATCAGCCGTCCAGACGACCAGGGTCTCGATCTGCTTGTCCGCGGAGGATCGTTCGGGGAACTGGGTGGAAGGGCAGCAGCGGGTCTGGCCAACGCGGAGGGCACCCGGTCCGGTTCTGTCATGATCCGTGGCCTTCGGGCCGACAACGACTTCTCCTATCTCGATCACAATCAGACCTTCCACAATTCGGACGATGATACGGTCCGAATCCGCCAGAATGCCTGGATCGAGCAGTGGGGGGTCTGGGCCGCGGGCTCCCTGGAGGTCGGGCGCCTGGTCAGCCGGGCTTCGGTGGGGCATGACCGCCGGGATGGAGGGCGCCCCGGACCGCTGGGCCACCTGTCTCCCCACGCGGCGGTGCGTTATGGAAGGACCGATGGCCAGCTTCATTTCGATCTCGACGAGGGTCTGCTGAAATTCCATCTGGCCGGCAGTCGCAATGAGGAGTTCCTGTACGACCCCGAAGGCGAGGTCGGTCTGGGGCCGCCCGGAACCGATCGCTCGGTCAGCCACGATGTGAACGGCAGCCTGGCCTGGTCACCGGTCCTCGTGCAGAACGTCCTTTCGGTGCAGACCGGTATCGCCGGAAGGGGGCAGTGGCAGACCGATTGGATCGTCGGAAAAGAGGAACCCCAACGCAATCGCGCCACCGGAAGTGCATTCGCATCGGCGACCTTGGGAATGGCGGAGGGGCGCCTGCAGGTGATGCCCGCCTGGCGCTGGCAGCGCACCCGGGATGATTTTCCGCCAGTGCCGGCATTACCCTGGCTGCCCATAACTGAATCGGTCGTCAACCAGAGGGACGACGTGTCCACTTCCCTGGGGGCTGTATGGACCATCCACCCCGAACGTTTTTTCCTGGAATCCCATGCCGCCCGTAGCGTCCGGGTCCCCACCTGGGTGGAACTTTTCGGACATCGGGGCGGCATCAACGGTAACCGTGACCTGCAACCGGAGGAAATCACCTCCGTTGATGCCGCCCTCAGCTACCGCTCCGGTCAGGGCGCCTTTTCCGGCAGGGTGGCCGCCTTCCTCGCCGAAACCGACGACAAGATCGTCTTCATCCAGAACAGCCAGCGCACGAGCAAGGCGATCAACGCGGGCAAGACTCGCACCCGGGGGATCGAACTGGAATTGAATGCCATGTTGCCGGGTCGGTTGTTCCTGGCCGGGAATCTCACCCTGCAACGGGCCGAGGACCTGGGGGGGAAGAACCCCATCTACGAAGGCAACAAACTTCCTTTCCTGCCCGACACCGAGGCCCGGGTCCGACTGAAACGACCGGTGGCGAAGTGGACCCCCTGGCTGGAAGTCGCCTACATGGGGTCCAACTATCGCGACCGTGCCAACACCGAGCTGAACAAGGCCCCCGAACGGACCCTCCTGAACCTGGGTCTGGCCCGGGATTGGTATCCAGAATGGTTGGGGCCCGCGGCGGTCATGTCGATCGTCGCCGAAGCTGTCAACCTGACCGACAACACCGTCTATGATGTGGAAGGTTTTCCCTTGCCGGGCCGTTCCTGGCATCTGTCCGCAAGAGTGAGGAAATGATCATGAAAACTCTACTCTCATTGCTGATTATGCTCATCCTTTGCCCGTCCGTGAATGCCCAGGAAACAGGCTGGATCCTGACCACGGACTATTCCACCTTCGGCCGGGTCCGGAGTTTCGCCCTGGATGATCCGTGGACGGTTTCGGGCGATGTGGCCACCATTCCGGGAGACCCGTCCGGTCGTTACCATGAAGGTCATGTGTATATCATTGGCCGGGGTGGCGCGAACCTGATCCAGATCTACGATCCCGAGGTGGGTTTCGCCCTGGTGCGCGAGTTCAGCATCGGGGCGGGCCGCAATCCCCAGGACATCGCCTTCGATTCGGACGGCGAAGCCTATGTCAGCTGTTACGACGAAGCCGTTCTTTTGCGTGTCGATGTCACCAGCGGCATGGTCACAGGCACCTTCGACACCTCGCAATTCGCCGATGCCGATGGCTTGCCGGAGACAGCCTGGATGCTCGCCCGTGGCGACCGCCTCTACATAGCGGGCCAGATGCTGGACAGGAACAACTGGTACGCGCCGACCGGTCCCGGCTCCCTGCTGGTGTTCGACATGGCGGCCGAAACCTGGGTGGACATGGATTCTGAACAGCCCGGAATTCAACCGATCGCTCTGACCGGGGCCGATCCCTACACCCGGATCGAAGCCGTGGAGTCGGGCACCGGCGGGTGGAATCTCCGGGTGGGTTGCGTCGGATTCTACGGGATAAACGACGGAGGGATCGAGGATGTGGAGCCGATCGCCGGTGTGAGTCTTGGGTACCTGGTCACCGAACAGGAGCTGGGCGGCGATATTGGGGCCTTTACCAGCACCGGGGATGATCTCCACGTTCTGGTCAGCGACGCCTCGTTCATCACCAGTCTGCGTCGTTTCGATCCGGCTTCAGGGTCGGTGACCGTCCTGGATACCGGAAACGACTATGTCCATGCGGACCTGGCCTGGGACGGGGATTTCCAGCTCTATGTGGCCGACCGGACACTCGGCGCGGCAGGTCTGCGGGTTTTCGACACCGTCAGCGGGACCGAACTGACCAACGGGGCCCTGGACACGGGCCTGCCTCCGTTCAGTATCATCCTTCCGATCACCGACGGGGTATCCGCCGTTCCCCAGGTGGGCGCCGACCGGCTGAGCCTTTCCCATCCTCATCCCAATCCCTGCAATCCGGCCGCCGACCTTGAGATCCAGGGCCGGCCGGGTCACCTGGTACGGGTGGGCGTATTTGATCTGCGCGGAAGGCGCCTGCAGGACAGGACCCTTGAAATCGACAGCAGCGGACGGGCCAGTTTCCACTTCGACGGCCGGGATCGTCAGGGGAGAAATCTGCCCGCAGGCGTCTACCGGGTGGTCGTCCAGGACGAAACGGGATTTGCTGCCCGCACCCTGACACTCTTGAAGTAGAGAGGGATCAGGCGTTGATCCAGGCCAGAGCGGCGTCAAGGTCATTGAAGATCTTGATCTTGGCGTCAGGCACCTCGATCTCGGAAATGCTTTCGAGCAAGGACGCCATGTTGTTCAGCATGTCGGTGGGAAAAACCAGGGCAGTCCGGCCGCCAGCCCGGGAATGGGAGGCTGTCTTGACGAACTGGGCGATGGCGCTGATGTCCGTGGGGGAGAGTGCCGAAACGTCGGCGTCGGTGTAATCCCACAAGGCGTGGAGGCTTGGTGTTCCCCGGTACAGGACCTTGACCTGCTCCTCGATTTCCGCGGCCGTCACCAGGCCGCTGCAGACAAAAGTGGTCAGATTGAGTTTATCGTCATAATGAGGTTGGATCATTTGGAGCTCTCCCCGGGCCGGTGACGGAATCCGTTCAGGCGGACCGTCAGCAGGAAGCCGCCCCATGTTTTTGTAGAACAAATGGTAGTTTCAGAACGTACGGACCGCACATATCCGGTCACTGGCCGAGGAAAAGTCTTTTCCTGTCCGGCCTTTTGTTCCACAATTTCAAAGGCCTGCCAGTACTTTTGACAAAAGGAGCGTTCACAATGGTGCGCATCTATACCCGGACCGGTGACGAGGGAGACACCTCCCTCGGCGACGGATCCCGGGTTTCCAAATCCGGGCCCCGGGTCGCTCTCTATGGCGAGGTGGACGAACTGAACAGCTGGTTGGGAACCTGCAGCGTGGCCCTGGGCGGTCTGGGGGTCGAAGTGCCCGGGATCTCCACGGCCGATCTCGAGTTCATCCAGAGCCGGCTGTTCTCGCTGGGCGCGGTCCTGGCGAATCCCGGCCGGTCAGCCCAGATTGCCGCGGTGCCCTCCGCCGAACAGCCTTTCGGGGCCGGGGATCTGGAAAGCCTGATCGACGCCATGGACACCATGCTCCCACCGCTGAAAACCTTCATCCTGCCGGGCGGGTGCTCTGCCGCCGCGACCCTGCATCTGGCCCGTGCGGTCTGCCGCCGGGTGGAGCGACAGGCGGTGTCCCTGGCTGAAACCGAACCGATTCCCGCCGGAGCTGTCACTTACCTCAACCGATTGAGTGACTTCCTCTTCACCGCCGCAAGGGCCGCAAATGCCGCGGCTGGTGTAAAGGATATCCCCTGGACCGAAACCAAGGGAGAGGGTTGAGTGTTTTGGCTGGGTCTTTTTGCCGGAGATTCTCCGAATAATTCACATCCGCCGGGGGTAACCAACCCGTCGGCCGGGTCCCGGGAAGCGACCGAGGACCCGTTCGGCGAACAACGACGGCAGGATCGTGCGGATATCGTGCGGTACCTGGCCGGCGACGGCGAAGGGTTCGAGAAGCTCATGACACGGTATCGGCAGAAAGCCTACGGGATCGCCCTCAGCTTGACGGGTAATCACGACGACGCCATGGACGCCATGCAGAAGGCCTTCATCCGCGTCCATCGGCCCCTGCCGAAATTCCGTATCGACGACCCTTTTTTTCCGTGGCTCTACCGGATCGTCCGCAACGCGGCCCACAACCAGCGGCGGGACGAAAAAAGGCACAAGGGGGAAGTGCCGCTGGAATGGGTCAAGAAGTCCGACGGCCGGCCGGACCCTCTGTCCGAAACGGTGGCCGACGATCTGCGCGAGCGGATCTGGAACGGCCTTCAGGAAATGCCCGAGGATATGCGTGAGGTTTTCCACCTCTACCATTTCGAGGGACTCAAATATCGTGAGATCGCCGATCTGATGGACGTGCCCATCGGCACGGTGATGTCGCGGCTGCACGCCGCTCGTCTGAAGCTGCGCCAGGCCGCTGATCTGGAGGAAATATTGTGAACGGGAAAGGGCCCTTTGACCCCCGGAAGGAAGCCCCCCTGCTCAGTGCCTACGTCGACGGAGAACTCGAAACCGTTGATGTGGCCCGCATCGAGGCTCATCTTGCGGAAAACGAACAGACCCGGCGCGAGGTCGAAAAACTGCGCCGGCTCAAGGACGTTGCCAGTGCCATGTGCATCAAGGAACCGCCTCCTGAAGAATGGGAAGTGTTTTGGAACAGTGTCTACAACCGGGCCGAACGGTCCCTGGGCTGGATCCTGCTCTGTGTCGGGTTGGTGGCGGTCGGTGCCTGGGGCATTACCGAGATCCTGAGCGCCCTGCTGAAGACCGAGGCCTTGCCTCTCTATGTGAAGGGCGGGATCTTCGTTCTTGCGGCCGGCACCCTGGTCCTGATGATTTCGGCCATACGCGAACGGATCTACAAACGGAAGCGAACCCGGTACAAGGACGTCATCCGCTGAAATCAGCCGGAAAGGTGTGGAACATGAACGGATCGATGATGGTAACCACTACCCACGACATCGCCGGCAAGCGCATCGTCAGGACCATCGGCCTGGTGCGCGGCAACACCATCAGGGCGCGTCACGTGGGCCGGGATTTCATGGCCGGATTGAAGAACATGATCGGCGGCGAGATCAGTGAATACACCAAGATGATCGCCGAATGCCGCGAAGAGGCGCTGGACCGCATGATCGCGCAGGCGGCCGAAAACGGAGCCAATGCCGTGGTCGGTGTCCGCTTCGCGACCAGCGAGATGATGGAGCACGCGGCCGAACTGCTGGCCTACGGCACGGCCGTGGTGGTCGAGGATCTCGAATAAAACAAATAATTCCAGAGACAAGACCAGAAGGCAAAAGGGCGCTCGAGGGAGCGCCCTTTATTTCTGATCTGGTACAAGGTGAAACGGTTGGGATCTCCGTCGTTACCTCGTCGCTTATTCGTCGACCATGCTGATGGCATCTTCGGGGCAAGCGTCGATGCAGGCTTCGCAATCGATGCACTCTTCGGGATTGACCCAAGCCTTGCCATCGACCATGGAGATGACTTCGGTGGGGCACGATTCCACGCATTCTTCACACCCGGTGCACAGGTTCTTGTCGACTAATGCGGGCATTGCAAATCCTCCTGAGGACTTCGGGCAATGATACGGTTAAGGCCGCTGCCGGCGGTGGACAACACCTGAAAAGTAACCTCTGATTTCCCTTTGTCAAATCGGTGATGAATGTCAATATCAATATAATTTCTTTAATTTCAACCAGTTGGAGGAGTGGCAGTGGCCAGTTGCAAAGTTTATTTACGAAAAAACCGATCCAGGCCAAACCCGGGCCTCGGTGCCAGCAGGGGAGGCAGGCACATCAACAGCAGAATCCCGTCGCGCCACAGCAGGTCCAGGCCCACATCGTGACCGCCGTCGGTATTGAAACAGCCACAGGAGATGTCCAGGTTCCGGACAAGAGCCGAGGTGATCGCGGCCATGAAGACCACCGTCAGGGTCCCGGCCAGCAGGGCGGCCCCGCGGCCTCCTAGTCCAAGGATCAGGGCCGATCCGATCACGAATTCCAGTATCGGCAGCAGATGCGCGCTCGGGTGAAGAAGGGGGTAGGGCGTCAGGCGGTAATGATGGATGACTTCGGCGAAAGCCTGGGGATGGGCCAGCTTGTCCAGGGAGGCGTAGATGAAGACCCCTCCGACGAACAGGCGGCAAGCCAGGACAAACAGGTCTTTCATGACTCGCCTCCCGATCTTTCGGATACCTCACCACCGGCCTGAAGCCAGGACGTGAGACCGCCTTTGAGGATCAGCAGGTTCTGGTAGCCTCGGTCCTGCATTCGAGCGGCGATATTGGACACCGGAAATATATCTCCGTCCCCGAACAGGATGAAATGGTCTTTGGTGGTCATGAAGTCGAAATATTCGAGAAGATCGTCGTCGAAGCTCGCCTCGCGAATGAAAAAAGCCCCTGGGATGGTCTGGAAATCCCCGTCGGGATGGGGCCGGGTATCCACGAAGAGGTAGTCCCCCTCGTCGTAAAAGGCCAGGGCCTCTTCGGTCACGGTCAAAGGTGCGGCCAGTTCCAACTCGTATTCCATGGGATCGGCCGCCAGGGGAAGACCGTCACTGCGCAGGAACCAGGATGCTGCGGTGAGGACCAGGGCAAACAACAACAGCAGGCCGGCCTCCCGGAAAGGGCCGGACCACTTGAATCCCGCCAGCGCGGCTTGAACTGAGGCTCCAAGGCGCATCGCCGCTACAACCGCACCATATAGGTCACCTGGACCTTGATGACCGGAGTCTCGGGATGATCGGTGTGGATGAGCAAGGTGCCCTTCATATGGCCTTTCGACTCCAGGGCGCGGGGATCCGAACCACTGATTGGAGCGCCTTCCAGAATGACCTTTGTTTCCGTGTTGGGAATGGTCTCCAGCACCTGGACGGAGATTTCGGGCAGGTCGATCTCGGCGCCGGTGACCTTGAATTCGGTGCCCTCCTCGAAGGGGGATACCCTGATGGTCTGAATGAAATTCTTCTTGTAGCGGAAACTGACCTGTTCGGGACTGACAGTCAGGGCCTGCGCGATCCAGGCCTGCATCTCGATGTCGACGGTGGGCAATTCCTCGATATTGGTAGTGACCCGCACGTGATCGCGGTGCCGGCCCGGGTCCATGTCGGCCGGGACAATGATCTCGAGGATGGAAACCTGGGGGTCGCCCTCGTGCCCGTTGATGGTTTTGACATCGAACAGGCCCTGGCGGGTCTTGTCGGCGGAGATCTCCAGGACGGGTTCGTCCATGGCGGTGAAGGTGACCTGCTTGGTCAGGACTTCCCCCTTCAGGGAGCGGGAAAAGCCGACGCGTTGATTGACCGGATCGATCACCAGCGCCGCATGGACGTTGGCCTTGATCAGGATGTCGACCTGGGAGTTGATGGGGTCATTGGACGTGATGTTGACGGCCTTGATCACCATGCCGTTGAATTTCTTGCTGTTGAACTGGATCTCGATCTGCGTCGATTCCCCGGGCGCGAGAGTTTCCTTGGCCAGTGTGGGCACGGTGCAGCCGCAATCGGCCTTCACATCCAGGATACGCAGCAATCCGGCGCCTTCGTTGGTCACCGTCACGGTGGCGGTCCGGGTCTGTTGCTGTTTCATGTCCCCGAAATCGAAGCTCAGCGGATCGACGGAGATGACCTGGGCGGCCGCCGGAGCCTGCTGAATAGCACCGATGGCCAGAATAAAGAGGAAACAAGCGATCACTTGTCGCATGGGAAACCTGCCTGCGTTTGACGGTATGACTGTCTGTTGACCGGGTATTGTCTCCGAACCCCGGAATTGCCTTTCCAGTTCCCCCAATTTTGTCTCTTTTCGTCCCGGTGGCAAGCCCTTAGGATACA
>DAOWLV010000258.1 GCA_030643455.1 Candidatus Krumholzibacteriia bacterium
GCCAGCTTCGACAATCACAAAAGGGATGACTTCAAACCCTACATCCTGCGCAGCGACAACTACGGAAAGTCCTGGAAATCGATCGCCGGCAACCTGCCCGAAAACGGAATGGTCCACTCAACCGCCCTAAACCATACGGATCCCAAGCTGGTTTTCGTCGGCACCGAATTCGGCGTGTTCTTCACGCGTGACGATGGTAAGAACTGGACCCAGCTCGAGACGGGCATCCCGACCATCGCCTGCCGTGACCTTGAAATCCAACGCCGCGAAAACGACCTGGTGGTCGCCAGCTTCGGCCGCGGCTTCTACATCCTGGACGACTACTCGCCCCTGCGAAACCTGGAGCCCGCGACCCTTGAAAACGAAGCGGTCATCTTCCCGGTCAAGGACGCGCTTATCTTCAATATCGCCGGCCCCCTGGGTTACCGGGACAAGGGTTTCCAGGGCGACGCCTTCTACACGGCCAAGAATCCCCCCTTCGGCGCGGTGATCACCTATCACCTGAAGGACAGCCTCGAAAGCCTGAAGGATTTGCGGCAGAAGAAGGAGAAGGAACTGGTCGAGGCCGAAGAGCCGGTCTACTACCCCAGCTGGGATGAGCTGCAGGCCGAGGATCGCGAACTCGATCCGGTCCTGGTTTTGACCATCCGGGACGCCGGCGGCAACGTGGTGAAGCGGTTCACCGGCCCCGGCGCGGCGGGCCTGCACCGGGTGGCCTGGAACCTGAGGTATCCGTACAGCGGACCGATAACTCTCAAAGAAGGCGGCCCGTCCTCTCGCTGGGATGAGGAGCGCACTGGCCCCCTGGTCATGCCGGGTCAATACAGTGTGACGATTTCCAAACGTGTCCGCGGCCAGGAAACCGTCCTGGCAGGGCCGGTGGAATTCCACGCCAAACCCCTGGGACTGAACTCGACCGCCAACCCGGATCCCGAAGGCGCACTGGCCTTCCGCAAGGAAGCCGATGAGCTCAATCGCGCCGTCCAGGGCGCCACCCGCACTTACAAGGATGCCGACAATCGCCTTAAGCACATCCGCAAGGCCATCAAGGATACGCCGGCACTCGACACCGCCCTGCTCGACGAGGTCGACGGCCTTTCCGTTCGGTTGGCCGACCTGGGCATCAAACTGAACGGTAACCGCACCGTCAGCCGGCGGAGTGAACCGACCACGCCGTCGATCAGCCGGCGCGCGGGCTGGATCGTCTATGGAGTGAAGGACAACACTTCAGGGCCGACCCAGACCATGCGGGACAACCTGGCTTTGACCGGACAGCTGTTCACACCCGTGTTGGCGGATTTGACGACACTCGTGACGGTGGACATCAAGGGGCTGGAAGATAAACTGGAAGCCGCCGGCGCGCCCTACACACCCGGGCGGATTCCGGTGTGGGAAGCCCAGGACTGAGTCTATTCCCGTCCCAGCGCCACGATGGGATCCATGTGGGCGGCCCTGTTGGCAGGATACAGACCGAAGAAAATGCCGATGGAGATGGAAAACAGGGCCGCGCCCACGGTCACGAATGGAGAAATGGCAAAGGGGAATCGTAAAACGTGGGTCATGCCCCAGGAGGCCAGGTAACCCAGGATGATGCCCAGGACACCGCCGATGCCCGTCAGGATCCCGGCCTCCACCAGGACCTGGAGCAGGACATCCTGCCTGCGCGCCCCGACCGCCATGCGCACCCCGATCTCGCGGGTGCGCTCGGCCACCGAGATCAACATGATGTTCATCACCCCGATCCCGCCGACCAGCAGACCGATCGATGAAAGAACCACCAGCACCAGCGCGATGCCTCCGGTCACCTTGTCGATCAGTTCGCCATAGGTTTCGCTGGCCACGATGTCGAAGTCGTTCTTCTGCCCAGCCCGCAATCGTCTTTCGCGACGCATGGTTCCGGTGATGTTGGAGATGACCTCGTCGGTCTCGTAACCATCGGCGACCAACAGAGCGATGTTCCGGTCCTCGAATCCTTCCTTCAACCCGTCCTTTTCGAAGGTGGTCCACGGCACGCAGACAAAGTTGTCACCGAGCTGGCCGATGATATGGTTGCGCTCGGCCATGGTCCCGATGATCAGATAGGGTTTACCGTAGATGCGCAGGGTCTTGCCCACCGGATCACGGTTGGGGAACAGGTCCTTCCGCGGGCCGTAACCGAGCACCGCGACCCGGTTGCGGGCCGTGACGTCACTGGCGGAGAAGAACCGGCCTTCGTCGGACTTGATGGAAAACATGAAGGGGAAGTTCTGGGAGCACCCGAACACCTGCACGAACTGGGTTTTTTCCTTCTCGTACTTCAGGACGGTCCCGCTATTGTTGGACACCTCATAATCGATCATACCCACACCCTCGGTCCGGGCCAGGGCATCCTCCAGGTCGGGTTTCAACTGGGTGCGGCGCATCTTCTCTGCGGGATCCCCCCCGCCGACCCCGCTGTCGCGGGAAATGAAGATGTAGGGCCGGCTCGAGGAAACCACGTCGTCGCGAATGCGCCCGCTCAGTCCGTTGACGATGGTGAAGATGGCCAGCAGGGTCGTCACGCCGATGGTCACGCCCAGGATCAGAAGCGAGCTGCGCATCTTGTTCCCCGTGATGGTCCGCCAGGCCTCGTTCATCCCGTCGCGCCAATGGACATGGGGCCTACTCATGACGGAGCGCCTCCACGGGATCGAAACCGGCGGCCTTCCAGGCAGGATAGGTACCGAACACCCCGCCAATGATAAACGTGGTGACCAGCCCCAGGACCAACGACCAGCCGGCCACCGCGAATGGCAACGGGGAGACCAGGGAAATACCCCAGGCCAGGCCCAGGCCAATCAGAATGCCCAGGGTACCTCCTACCAGTGACAGGGTGATGGCCTCGACCATGAACTGCCACATGATGGCCAGACGCCGGGCCCCCAGGGCCTTGCGAACACCGACTTCGCGGGTGCGTTCGGTCACCGACACCAGCATGACATTCATCAGCACGATTCCGCCGACCACCAGGCTGATGCCCACCAGCGGAACCAGGGCCCCGTAGATGGCCTTGGAAATCCCACTCCAGATGGACAACAACTGGTCCGAAGACGAGATCGTGAAGTCGTCCCGCTGGAGGGGCCGCAACCGGTGCCGGACGCGCATCAAAAAAGCCGCTTCGTCCTGGGCTTCCTGCAGCCTGGTCAGGTCCTTGGCCGCGATCTTGATGTCGATGGAATCCCCGGACCCGAACACCTTCTGCCAGGCGGTGATGGGCGTCACGGCGAACTGGTTGCGGTTGTTGCCCATGACCGTGCCGCGATCATCGGCCACGCCGATGACCTTGAAATGACGGCCGCCGATCTTGACCTCACGGCCCACCGGGTCGGCGCGGCGCGGGAACAGGGACCTTGCCACGTCGAAGCCCAGCACCACGACCTGCCGCGAATTGACCACGTCCTGCCGGGCGATGTGGCGGCCCAGCAGCAGGGGAATATCCTCAATCAGGGAATAGTCCTCTGTTACACCCCGCACTCGTGTGCCCCGAAACTTCTCGCCGCCGGCATGGAGTGTCGCCCTGCGGGTGATCAAGGCTCCCACGGACGAGGCCTCCTCCATGCGTTTGGCCAGCCAGTTGCGATCATCCAGGGTCAGGTCGGGATTGTTGAGGGATTCGAGGAAGGCATCGAAGTCAGTCAGGAACTGGATATCGTTAATACGCGTGATGGTGAAGACATCGGTGCCCTCGTCGAGAACGGCTTCCGAGACATATCGGTCGGTTCCGTAGATGAGGGACACCACGGCAATGACCGACATGGTGCCCACGATGTTGCCCAGCAGGGTCAGGAACGTCCGCAACTTGTGCCCGCGCAGGCTGGCCAGGGCGATGCGAACTCCTTCGAAGAGATTCATCAGTCTTCCGTTTCATCGCCGCTGCCGCGACGACCCTTATTGCCCTTTCGGCCCAGCTTCTCCACCTGCGCCCCATCCTTCAGCTGACGCAGGATTCGGAAAGGCCCGGTGACGACCGTCTGGCCCTTGGTCAGGCCGCTCAATACCTCGAAGTCATCCTCACCGGCGATGCCGATCTTGACCGGCAGGAATTTCACGAAACCATCCACCAGGACAAAAACGCCTTCGGTCTCCTTGCGTTTAATATCATCGGCCGCCGCATCGGTGGTGTCCCTGTCCGCGCCATCGGCTCCAAATCCGAATTCTTCCAGGGCGGCTTTCTGTTTTCGGGCCCGGCTGCCGGAATAGCTGCGGATGTCCGAATCCTTCAGGGGCCATTCCCTCACCGTGACCGAACCCAGAGGCACCGCGAGAGCTTCATGACGATCGGCGACGGTGATCTCCGCCTTGGCCGACAGGCCGGGCCGGATGTTCGGCAGCGTTCCTTCCAGGGTGATCTTCACCTCGAAGTCCACGGCCTCGCGGCTGGCGCCGGTGCGAATCCGCAGGGGACTGTTCCCGATCTCCGTCACCGAGCCCGTGAATTCCTGATCGGGAAAAGCATCGATCTTCACTTCGGCGACCTGTCCGATGGCCACCTTGACCACCTCGGTTTCGTCGACCTCGACCCAGGCTTCCATGGTGCCCAGATCGGCGATGACCAGCAGCACCGTGCCCGGGTTGTTGAGGGTGCCCATGATGGCGTTTTCCCCCTCCTCCACGTTCAAGCGGGTGATCACACCGGTCATGGGTGCGGTGATGGTCACCTTCGTCAGGTCATGATGGGCCTTGGACAGGTTCGCTTCGTACTGCGTGATGCGGTGGCCGGCCGCTTCCACCCGGGCCTCTTCGATGCGCGCGTTGGTCCGCGCGGTGATGACCTGCTCCTCGGAGGCTATACTCTCCTTGAAAAGTTCCTCGGCCCGGTCATGATCCTGGTTGGCCTTGTCCAGCGAGGCCTCAGCCAGTTTAAGATCCGCCCGGGAGGAATTGATCGCAGCTTCGAGAGCCTTGACCGCAGCAGCGTATTCCGAGGGATCGATCTCCATCAGCAGGTCGCCCTGGTCGACATGCTGGCCCTCCACCACGGCCAGGTGCACGATGGTACCCATGGCGTTGGCGCTGACGTCGACCTTGCGCTTGGGCTGGATGGTCCCGGAACAGTTGACCAGGGCCAACAGGTCCTTCTGCTGGACCTTCCGGGTTTCCACCTTGGCCTCCGCCTTGTCACCCGACCTGAGAATGGAAACCACCACCGCGATCAAAACGACCGCCGCCAGGGGAATGAGAATCTTCTTTTTCACTCTGCAACTCCTTGCCGCATCTTCTAC
>DAOWLV010000142.1 GCA_030643455.1 Candidatus Krumholzibacteriia bacterium
CTGTTGGTGTAGCAGTGATTGCTCTGATCTCGTGTTCGCAGCCACAGGAAGATAAACAGATGCAACAGAGCTACCCGAACGACAAGGATGGCGCGGGGCTGAATGAATTGGTCAAGGCAGGGTGGTTCTGTCTAGCATCGCACAAGGCGGTTCCGGAATATGCTTTTCTCCGCACTGTTCGCACCGAGTTCGAAAGCAAAAAGCCCCCCGGGGGAACTTTTTCGCAATGATATCCAATATCCCAGCTAGTCAGGCACCATTGGTGCGACAACAAAAATTCGAGGGGGCCATTGCGGCCCCCTCTCTCATACCCGCGATTTCATGCGGTTCCGACTGCCGTCAGTTTTCCGGCGTGTCGTTGTCATCGCGGACGGGGGCGGGGGACTCCTCGACCTCGAACTCGTCCTCGGCCACCGGTTCCGCGGCGGCGACCTCCATGTCGTCCGCCACGTTGAATCCGGCTGCGAGTACGCCCAGGTCGACCGGCTCGTGGTCCTCGGCCTCGGTCAACTCAGATACTCGGGCCATGCTGATGTCGGCCTTCTCGTAATCCCCGTCAGCCTCCAGGGCCGCGGCGTAGGCTTCGCCCGAGGCGGTGAAGTGGCCGTTCCGTTCCAGCGCCACGCCCAGGTTGTTCTGGAAACAGGCCACATCGGGTTCGATCTGCACGGCCTTGGCCAGGGCGGACAGGGCTTCCTCGTAACGACCCTGCTGGATGCGGATCAGCCCCAGGTTGTTCAGGCTCCAGGCGTCGTCTTCCTTGACCTGCAGGATGGTCAGATAGCTGGAGGCCGCCTCTTCGAGCAGACCCTGGTTGTGCTGGATGCGACCCAGGACCCGCGTGGCATTGGTGCTGCCGGGGGCCGCGGCCAGGGCCAGTTCGATCTGGATCCTGGCTTCATCCTCGCGGCCCTGCTCCAGAAGTACGCGTCCGTAGTTGATCAGACTCTTGGTGTGGTCAGGCTTGATCTCCAGGGCGAAGGCGAAGGCTTCTTCGGCGGCCTCATTGTCGCCGGCCTTCCACTCGCTCAGACCGAGCATGTAGAAACCCCAGGCGTTGGCGGGATGCTCTTCGGTGTAGATGGCGAACATTTCCACAGCATCACCATAACTGCGGTCGAAGAAGGCTTTTTCCGCCATGGCGTAGGTGACGATTTTCGGCTCGGGGGCCTCGACGACAACCGCTTCGGCATCAGCAGCGACCTCGTCGGGGTGCCCAGCGGGTTCGGAAGCGACGGTGATGGTCGGTTCATCCATTCCGGTTTGTTCGGTGGTTGGCATTTCGGTGACGACGACGGGATCGGACACGGCAATTTCATTGTCACCGCGGGTGGCAACCCGAACGCCGACGAAAATAGTTAGGGCCAGAACCAGAACAAAAAGCACGCCGGCCTCGGCGAATTTCATCTTGTGATCCTGGGGATTGGTAAGCTCCTGCTTCTTCATGATGAACTCCTTCTCTCGTGTGATGCGGCCTGCGCTTTCGGCCTGCCGCGTTATTGGCGATCTCACCCTCATGAGCGCAAGGAGTCGGCCAGGTGGTATGTCGGTCAGGACGGATTCAAGTTATTCCATGGCAATGAATTAATTATTCAAGAGGCACTGAGGAAGCTTTTGTTGTGTCTAAGCGGACACGGTATTTTTGTGTTTTTCCGGCCACGAAAATGGCTGTCGGTGATGAGATTCAATATCGATAATAGAATATAAAAAACCGAGCCATAGATTGAATTTTGTCCCGAAACGTGATACAGTTAACTGCAAATAGGGAGAAGTTTTGGTCAATTCGTCAGAGATCAATGATTTTTTTTCCATTTTCCCTATTGAAGCGCATGTCCGGACATTTTGCGCTTCGAATCGTTGCATCCCCCTAGTCTCCCCTTGGGGGTGCTTGAGTCGGCTCAACCCTTTAGGAGGACGATTGAAATGAAGCTAATGATTACCATCCTGATGCTGGCCTTCTGCGCCAGCGGCGCCATGGCCCAGCAGACCCTGACCTACGGTTGGGAAGACGGTATCGCCACCCATCTGGGTATTTACGGTAACGTGGGTGATGCCATCAACGTGGATGACTTCGCACACACAGGTACGCACTCCTTGTACATGACCGAAGATCCTATCGACGGAACGCCTCAGGTCTTCGTCGCCTGGATCGCCGCATTGCAGGACGGCGACGAGGTTACCGTCAGCTTCTGGACTTACGATGACACGCCTGACGCTGCGCCCAGCTCGCGCATCTGGGCTCACTACACCTCTAACGCCATCCTGGACTACCAGGGTAGCGCCGGTGGCAACGGTGATTACAGCCCCGGTACTGGCTGGTCAGAGCAGAGCTTCACTTGGACCGTGGATCTGCTTGGGGATCCCGATCGTACCGCCCTGTGCATCGAGTTCCGCATGTACAGCGCTGTTGGCTTGCCAGGCCCGTACTATTGCGACGACGTTACCGTCACCGCTCCGGACGAGGCCCAGATCTTCTTCGCGGACGATGACCCCGTCGTCGCCAACGAGGAAACCACTTTCGGTGGTGTCAAGGCTCTGTACCGGTAATTCTACCGCTCACCAAAAGAGTGAGGCCCCGTCGCGTCAGCGGCGGGGCTTTTTTTCGTTGGGCACCACGGCTTCCACTGGATTGCTCCACGGTACCTTCTACGGCAAACTGTAAGGAACTGGAATCAAGAGCAATGATTAGCGAAATTTCGCCACCAACAATGACGAAATTTCGTTACTTCTGGCGTCCAGTCATGGAGGGCATGGATCATGTTTGGAAATCAAAACTTTGTAAACCCTTTATTTTTCAATACATTAGCTCCCCGGGGGGCCGCTTGGTTCCCCCGAACTTCCCCGCCAGAAAGCGGCACAGACTTTGCGGTGGGGCCCTCGGTGGAATTTTTTTCGCGTGACGAACCGAGATGAGAAACACCATGCGATCTCCCATACGACCGCTTCGTGAAGGACGGTAAATAAGACATGGGCACGAGCCTGACCACTCGGCTGCTGGGATTGTCCGCGATGTTGATGGCGGCGCTCGTTTTCGCCCAACCGCCCGCCGCAAGTGCGGCCTATCCCGAGAAACCCATCGTCATCATCGTGCACGCCAAGCCGGGTGGAGCCATCGACCTGACCGCCCGTGTGGTATCCAAGGTGGCCCGCAACTATACCGACGCTCCCTTGGTGATCGAAAACCGCTACGGCGGTTCGGGCGCCGTGGCCATGCGGGCCGTGCTGGGCCGCAAGGCCGACGGCTACACCGTGCTGGCCGCGCCGGCCACCTTCATCTCCACGATTCAGATCACCCAGAGCGATTTCGGCATGGACGACTTCTACTTCCTGGCCTGTCTGACCGAAGCACCCGAAGCCCTGATCACCAACCGTCACAGCGACGTGGTCACCTTCGAGGATATCGTGACCGATGCTCACGCCAAGCAAGGCCGCCAGATCTGGGTCGGGCCCGGCGTGGGCAGCCTGGATCACCTGATGGCCATCAAGACCTGGGACAAGCTGGGCATCACCGCCACCTGGGTTCCCTACGACGGTGGCGGCGAAGCCATCGCGGCCCTGCTGGGTCAGCATGGGGATGTCTACGTGGGGAATCCCGAAGACGTCAAGGGCCGGCCGGACCTGAACATCGCCGTGGTTTCGACCCGCAAACGCCTGGAACACTTCCCCGACACGCCGACGCTGCTGGAAGTGGGTTGTGACCTTCCCGACGAGATCATGTGGCGCGGTTTTGCCGTCAAGCAGGGCACCCCACCGGATATCATCACCTATCTGGACGATCTGCTGGGCAAGGTCGCCCGGGACGAGGAGTGGCTCGCCTTCGTGGCGCTGAACTCGGCAAAAGCAGTCCATTACCGGCACGACGAATTCACGGCCATTGTGGATCGTGACAGCGGCGAAGCGGTCAAGTACCTGCGGATGGCGAATATCCTGGCTTCCAACGAGGACCCGAAGGCCAATCGCATCCGTACCCTGGCCTGGTTGACGGTCCCGGTCATTGCCTTGGGGCTGGCACTGGTGCTGCGACTGCGCCGGCGGCGCCCGACCGGCGTGGCCATGATCGCCGGTTTATGTCTGGCGCTGGCGGCAATGTTTTTCGTGCTCGCCTGGAGTTTCCCGCCGCCGACGAAGGGCCAGAACGTGGGAGCCGCGACCATTCCCCTGATCTGGTCGGCGGTGCTGGCCGTCTTCGCCGTTATGCAGGTCCGTGCCGATCTGATCAACCATCAGGACGTTGGGCACGGCCGGGTCAAGCTGGTTCTGGGTCTCGTCCTGCTGATGGTGGTCTTTGTCGCCATCCTGCCGGGGATCGGATTTTTCCCCGCGACGACGATCCTGCTTCTGGGCGGCATCTACGCCATGGGTTACCGGCGCCACGTAATGGTGGCGACGGTCACTGTTTCCATGCTCGTGTTCTGTTACGTCGTGTTCATTCGTACCCTGGGGCTGCCGTTGCCCGAAGGTAGTTGGTTCCAGTAGGAGAGGTACGATGGAGATTCTACAAAACCTGATGGACGGTTTCGCAACCCTGGTGGGGTCCGGTCTGCCGGGCATCGCCTGGTGGGAACCCTCCGCCGTCATCGTGGGCGGCATCATCATCGGGATCTTCGTGGGCGTCATGCCCGGGTTGTCCGCATCCACTGGCGTGGCCTTGATGGTGCCTTTCACCTACGGCATGGATCCTCTACTGGCCTTGATCCTGCTGGTGGCCGTCTACACGGCTTCGGCATACGGCGGTTGCATCACCGCCATCGCCATCAATACCCCGGGCACGCCTGCCGCGGTGGCCCTGGCCTTCGACGGGTACACCTTGACGCAGCGCGGCGAGCCCGGACGCGCGCTGGGGACAGCCGTGATAGCCAACTGCACCGGCGGCATACTGGGCACCTTCATTCTCATCGGTTTTTCGGTTCCGCTGGCCAAGGCGGCGCTGGCCTTCGGGCCGCCGGAGTACTTCGCCCTGGCCATCTTCGGTTTGACCATCGTGGTGTCCATGGAGTCGAAGAACATGCTCAAGGGCGCCGTGAGCACGGTGCTGGGCCTGCTGCTGATGACCATCGGCCTGGATCCCATCACCGGTTTCATGCGCTTTACCTTCGATAGGCCCGAATTGATCGACGGCATCGCCTTCATCCCGGCCCTGATCGGTCTCTTCGCGGTGGGCGAAGTCCTTCTGAATATCGAGCGCTACGAACCGGTGCAGGCTGCTTTGCAGACCTTCTCCAGCAAGATGCCGGGCCGAAAGGAAGTGCTGGGACTCAAGGTCGCCATCATGCAGTCGTCGATTCTGGGTACCGTGATCGGCGTCGTGCCCGGCGCCGGCGCCACCATCGCGGCCTTCATCGCCTACAACGAGGCGCGGCGGATCAGCAAGAAACCCGAGGAATTCGGCAAGGGCAGTCTGGAAGGGATCGCGGCTCCCGCGGCCGCGGCCGGCGGATCCGTTGGCGGGGCCCTGGTGCCCCTGTTGACCCTGGGTATTCCCGGCAGCGCCGCCACCGCGGTACTGATCGGCGCCCTGATGCTGCACGGCGTGACTCCGGGTCCGGAACTGTTTGCCGGCAAGAATTCCTATCTGGTCTACGGCCTGTTTGCCAGCCTGGTGCTGGGCAACTTCGTGTTGCTGGTCCTGGGGGTCATGGGCAACAGGTTATGGGTGAAGATCATTTCCGCACCCAAGGCCCTGCTCTATCCGGTGATCCTGGTCATCGCGTTCGTGGGGAGTTTCGGCGTGGCCAATTCCCTCTTCGACGTTTTGATCTGCCTGGTCTTCGGGATTTTCGGCTGGATCCTGCGCCGCTACGGCTTCCCGACGGCGCCCCTGGTGCTGGCCCTCATCCTGGGCTACATGGCCGAGTCCAATTTCCGGCGTGCCCTGATCATGGGCGACCCTTCCATTTTCTTCACCCGTCCGGTCAGCGCCATCATGCTGCTCCTGGCCCTGCTCTCGTTCTCGATTCCCATCATTCGTCTCAAGGTTGCCAAACGAAAAAAAGACTAGATCGAGCCACACCGCACCGAAAATCTAGGACAGATTCGGGGAACGCTGGGGCGGACTCCCTGCCCATCGCCGCGCCTCATCGGCCGGGCCCTCGATGCGGCTCCAGACCTCTTCAGGGGTGCCGTCGCCATCGATGACCGTCACCTTGCCCTGCTTCCTGTAGTAGTCCACAACCGGCAGGCAGACCTTTTCGTGCTGTTCCAGACGGTGAACGATGGTGGCGGTTTCCATGTCGTAACTCATGCGCCGTTCGGTCTTGCCGCGGGCGTCCAGGCGCTTGAGCAGTTCCAGGGTGGGACACTGGATGTCCAGGGTGAAGGATACCGAGGAATTGATCTTCCGCAGGAGCCCGTCCAGGATATAGGCCTGCACCAGGGTGCGCGGGAAGCCCTTGAAGATGAAGCCGTTGGCCTCCGGATTCCGATGGATGTGTTTTTCAATGAGCTTGATGACGATCTCGTCAGGCACCAGGTCGCCCTTGTCGAAGATGGTCTGCACGGCCTGGCCCACACCGGACCCCTTGCTGATCTCCTCCTTCAGCATCTCGCCGGTGGACAGGTAGACCAGGTTGTATTTCTGGGCCAGATTGCGGGCCTGGGTGCCGCGGCCCGCGCCGGGATAGCCCAGCAGCACGACGTTGAACAGCACCTTGCGCAGTTCCTGCTCGATGACCTCTTCCAGCTTCTGGTTGATCTGCTCGATGGAACCCACTCCCTCGATGGGAAAGTACAGTCCCTGGTCCATGTAGAACCGGGCCACCGGCGCCGTCTTTTCCTGGTATTCCTTCAGGCGGTTCTTGATGACGGCCTCGGTGTCGTCGCTGCGTCCAGAGGTCTTGGCGCGATTCAGCAGGCGCTTGAACGATTCCTCCGGTGGAACTTCCAGGCTCAGTAGGCAGGTCAAGGACGTGTGCATCTTCAGCAGCAGGCCCTCCAGGATATAGGCCTGGACGAAAGTGCGGGGGAAGCCGTCGAAGAGGAAGCCGGCGGCGTCGGGATTGGTGATGATCTTTTTCTCGATGATCTGGACGATGATCTCGTCGGAGACCAGGCCGCCGGCCTCGATGATGGATTTGGCGGCAAGGCCCAGTTCGGTGCCGCCAGCAATCTCCTTGCGCAGGATATCGCCCGTGGCGATGTACACCAGGTTGTGCTTTTTCATCAACAGTTCGGACTGGGTGCCTTTACCGGCGCCAGGTGCACCGAACAGGGCAATGTTCAGCATGGGATTTTCCTTCTTTCAGTCCTGTCGCTGCCAGCTGTCCGGCAAAACATCCGGTGAAACCATCATCACCGGAGCGCCCGGCGACGCGCTGATGGTCTTCAGGTACTCCAGGTCGTAGGCCGATAGTCCCGGCGCCCCGACAAACGGGTCTGCGCTCAGGATGGCCTCGTTCACCTGGGCGTCGAGGCCGTAAAGGCCGGCCAGAACCGTATTGATCCGATCCCCCAGACCGAATAATCCCGGCATCTTGGGACCGAAGCTGGGCCACTCGATCCAGGGGCGCGGGGGATACTCCGTGATCTGGATCTCTTTCCAGTCGTCGATTCCGGCCATCTCACGGGCGAGTCCGATGGCATCGTCCAGGGAACCGTACCTGTCGCACAAACCGATCTCGATCGCGTCGCC
>DAOWLV010000044.1 GCA_030643455.1 Candidatus Krumholzibacteriia bacterium
ACCGATGAGGAATTGAACGACGAGGAGCCGCTCGCCGATGCCGAGGAGTCCGAGGAACCATCGCTGGAGGAAATCCTCCGTGCCGAGCGTGACGCTTTCGAGGGAAAGTGGTTACGGGTGGTTGCCGAACTGGACAATGTCCGGAAGCGGTCACGTCGTGAAGTGCTGGAAACACGTCGCTTCACCCAGGCCGACGTCCTGCGACCCCTGCTGGAGATCCAGGACAATTTTGAAAGGGCCTTGCAATCGGTCGGGGAAAACTCCGATACTGACGAGGGCGGCGGCTTTCGCGAAGGTGTCGAGCTGATCTTTCAGAAATTTCGCGGTGTTCTGAAGGACAAGGGTGTCGAACCGATGGAAGCGATGGGGGCCGAATTCGATCCCAATTTCCATGAAGCGGTGGGCCAACTCGCCCGTGAGGACACGGAACCCGGCCTGATCATCGAGGTCGTCCAGCAGGGGTTCCATTTCGGCGACATGGTGCTGCGTCCAGCCCGTGTCATCATTTCCAGTTAAGAGGAACAATGAGCAACAAACGGGATTATTATGAAATTCTGGGCGTGGGGCGCAGCGCCGACAACGGGGAGATCAAGAAGGCCTACCGCAAGCTGGCCATCAAGTTCCATCCCGACAAGAACCCCGACGACCCTTCCGCGGGTGAAAAATTTCGTGAGGCCACCCAGGCCTACGAGGGTCTCAAGGATTCCCAGAAAAGAACCCAATACGACCAGGTCGGGCATATGGACCAGGGCGCGGGTTTCGGTGGAGCCGGTGGATACGGGGGCGGATTCAACGTCGATCTGAACGATGCCCTGGAAAGTTTCCTTCGCAACTTCGGCATGGGCGGAATGGGTGGCGGCTTCGGCGACGTGTTCGGTGGCGGGGGCTCAGCAGGGCGGAACCGTGGCCGGAGCCTTCAGCTGGAACTTTCGATTTCCCTGCTCGAGGCGGCCAAGGGCGCCAAGAAAACCGTCAAGCTGAACAAACAGGTTCCTTGCACCGACTGCGATGGAAGCGGCGCGGCCGCCGGCAGTCATCCGGTGACATGTTCCCAATGCCGGGGCCAGGGCCGGGTGCGGCAGGTTCGGCAATCCCTGTTGGGCCAGATGATGACCGAGGGCGTGTGTCCCCAGTGCCAGGGCCAGGGCTCGGTGGTGGAGAATCCCTGTTCCTCGTGTCGCGGCAGCGGGACGATCCGGGGTGAGGAAACCCTGACCATCAAGGTTCCCGCAGGCGTGAGCTCCGGCAACTACATGGAACTCAAGGGCAAGGGTGACGCGGGACAGGCTGGTGCGCCGGCCGGTGACCTGAGGGTGGTTTTCGAGGTCCAGGACGACGAACTGTTCCAACGGCATGGCGATGATCTCTTGATCGACGTGCCCCTCTCCCCGGTGGACCTCATGCTCGGCACCAAGGTTCAAGTGCCCACACTGGAGGGCAAGGTTTCCCTGAAGGTTCCTGCCGGTACTCAGAGCCACAAGATCTTCCGCATGAGGAACAAGGGGATTCCCCATGTCAACCGCCCGGGGTCCGGCGACCAACTCGTCCGGGTCCTGGCCTGGACGCCGGATAAGCTGGACAAGGAAATGAAGAAGAAGCTCGAGGAATTGCGGGAGGCCCTGGCGGACCGGATTCCCGCACCGGGCCGACACCTCTATGATTGATGTCGCCTGATTCTTCCGGCCGGAGATGCCTTGCGCCAATTTTACCTGGAAACCGAACCTGATCACCTTCCCCGCCCCGGGGAAATGGTCCTTCTCGACAGGGACGAAAGCCACCATCTGTTTACCGTCCTGCGCGGGGGACGTGATCCCGAACTGGAACTCGTGGATGGGCGGGGGCACCGTTTGACCGGTCTGGACCGCGGCCGGGACGGAAAGCGGGCCCGGGTGGAGATTCTCACCGTGGAAACCGACGGAGAGGAATTCCGGGAGCCCCGGCTCGTGATGGCCTGCGCCGTGGTCAAGGGCCGGCGTTTCGAGTGGGCCCTGGAAAAGGCGGTGGAACTGGGCGCCCATGAGTTCCTGCCCCTGGATACGGAACTCGGGGTCGTTGACCCGGGGCCGGGCAAGCAGGGACGCTGGCGGTCCATCATGATAGCCGCCCTCAAGCAGAGCGGGCGCTCGTGGCTGCCTGGCCTGACCCGGCCCATGTCCGTCCAGGATGTCCTCGGGTTGCGTCCATCCGATCCTGTGCTGTTCGGCGCTACGTCCGACGATGCTTCCGATTCCCCCGGATCTGTCGCGAACCGGGCCGGCCTACTGGATGAAACCACCGGGAATCCGCCCCGGAGCTTGACCATGCTGATCGGACCGGAGGGAGGGTGGTCGGCCACCGAACGCTCACTGATGACCGAAAGAGGAGCACGGGCTGTTTCCCTGGGGCCCCATGTGCTGCGCACCGAAACGGCGGCCGTCACCGGGTTGGCGCTCCTCCAGGCTCTCCGTGAACAATGGTCGGCCACCGGCCAGGGATGATCCCGATTCGGGCGCGGTCTTGACAGGCCGCCGGGCTGGGTATTTCATGAACAGGTTGGACAGGGGTATCTCTCGGTGAGGGGTAAACACAGGGATCAAAAATCCAGGAAGGACAAACGCATGGCCAGGAGTGAAGTCGCCGCCAAACTGCAGCAGGAAGTCATAGCCGCCATGAAGGCCAAGGACAAGGCCAGGCTGGGTGTGTTGCGGATGCTGAAGGCTGCAGTCAAGCAGGTCGAAGTGGATCAACGGCGAGAACTCGAGGACGCCGATGTCCTGAAGATCCTCACCTCCTATGCCCGGAAGGTCAAGGACCAGATCAGCAGTTACGGGGATGCGGGTCGCCATGAATTGAAAAACGCCGCCGAAGCCGAGCTGTTGATCGTGGGTGAATTCCTGCCGGCGGAAATGACCGACGAGGAACTGACGGCGATCATTGCCGAAGTTGTTTCCGAGACCGGAGCCGCCGGTCCCCAGGACATGGGCAAGGTCATGAAGGCCGTCCTGGGCCGGACCGTCGGACGCGCAGACGGGGGTCGCGTGAGCGCCCTGGTCAAAAAGAGTCTGGTGGGTTGATCATGGATCTCCCCGTTCTCATCGCCCTGGCAGCCATCGTCGCTTTCGGAATCCTGGGCTTTCGGGATGGTGTCGTCAAACGCATCCTGGAAATCGTCGGCGTGCTGGTGAGCCTGATCCTCACCGCCCGTTTCGCCTCAGCGGTCCAGCCCTGGATGATGGACAAGACCGGCATGAACGAGGGGGCCTCCCTGCTGGTAACCTGGGCGGTCCTGTTTTTCGTGGGGCTGGTTCTGAGCCGCCTGCTGGCCAACATCATCAGCAAGGCCCTGCGTCTGACGGTGCTGGGCTGGGTGGACAGGTGGGGCGGCGCCCTGGTGGGAATAGCCCTGGGCACGCTGGTCACCAGTGTCATCCTGGTTGCGGCCAGCCAGGTGCCGGGCGGTCAGTCCATTCAGTCCGCCTACAGCCGGACCTCCCTGGGAGAATTCATTTTCTACTCCGCGCCGGCCTTGTACGAGCAGGCCCGACGCCTTTCCGGCGGACAGGCGGAGGAGATCTGGGACCGGGTCCTGGACGAGGCCAAAAAATCGGGTGAAAAGGTCAAGGAAGAGGTGGGAAAAGCCGCCCACGAGGCCAAATCTGAATGATCAACCTTCTCGATCGAATGATCGCTTTCCAGGAGTCCGGCCAAACGGTCCTGGGCCTTCGGGCGGGTGATCTCCTGGAATGGGAAAGCGTCACCGGCCAGGTGGCGTCTTTCTGCCTGACTGGTCCCGCCGCCGAGACGATACTTTCCCGCCGGCCCTACGCATCCCTTGAACCGATCGTATTTCAGCAGGCGATGGCCGATGAATTGCGTGTCGCCGGTGATGCGGACAAATGGCCGCCGATGGCGGACGTGGGCCTGGCGCTGGACCTCATCGGGCAACCTCCACCGGTCAGGCTGGAAGGGCCCGATCTGGTGCATGTCGCGGGTGTCGCGGAACAACTGGATCTGTTGCGGGCATATTTCCTGGAGGACCGGACCCGGTACGCCCTGTGGGGTGAAGCCGCCGTCCAGATGGCGGACTTCAGCGGTCTGTCCGGAGCCATCCGACGCGCCCTGGACCGGGACGGAAGTATTCTCGACGGGGCCAGTCCCCTGCTGGCCAGGCTTCGCCGGGCGGTGGCCGGGCAGGAGAGATCCGTGCGCCAGGAAATCGGGAAGGCCATGAGCCGTGCCCGGGCCCAGGGCTGGACCACTGGGGACGAGGCCACCTTGCGGGGTGATCGTTTCTGCATCCCCCTTCGTTCGGGCGACAGCCGCAGGATCGAGGGAATCGTCCACGACCGCTCGGCTACCGGCGCCACTCTTTTCGTCGAGCCCGCCGGAGTGGTCCGCCTGGCCAATGAACTGACCGCGACCCGGTTGGAAATCGCCAGCGAGGAGGCCCGCATCCTCTTCGAACTGAACCGGTCCGTGGAGCAGGCCGCCGCCTCCCTGGATGAGGCCTGCGAGGTGATGATCCTGCTCGACACCGTTCGGGCACCCATGCTGTGGAGCCGGCAGGTACGGGGTCGCCGTCCACGGATTTCGACCACGGGTGAGATTCGTATCTGCGGCGGTCGTCATCCCCTGCTCATGGAAGCCCTGGGCGAAGGAGACCGCGCCGCCGGCCGGGAACTGGTCGTGCCGCTGGATCTCGAGATTCCTTCCGAAAAACGCGCCCTGGTCATCAGCGGTCCCAATGCCGGCGGCAAGTCGGTGGCCCTGAAGTCCGTGGGTGTGTTCTGTCTGCTGGCCCAGTGCGGTTGGGACATTCCCGCCCGGGAAGACACCATCCTGCCATTGATCACCCGCCTGCTCGTGGATCTGGGTGACGAGCAGTCCATCGCCCAGTCCCTGAGCAGCTTTTCGGCCCACCTGCATCACCTGGGCCGCTTCATGGCCGAAGCAGGGCCGGGCACCCTGGTTCTCTGCGACGAAATCGGCAGCGGCACCGATCCCCAGGAAGGCACGGCCCTGGCTTTCGCGGTCCTGGCCAAGCTTACCGACAGCGGTGCCCTGGTCCTGGCGTCCACCCATTTCGGTCTTCTCAAGGCCGCGGTGCACGATCATCCCCGCATGGTCAATGCCGCCATGGATTATGATGAACGTGACCTGCGTCCCCTTTTCACCTTCCGGGTGGGGGATCCGGGCACCAGCCACGCCTTCGATATCGCCGCGCGGATGGGATTCCCCGAAGACCTGCTGGGCCGGGCCCGCAGCATGGCGGGTCAGGAAAGGGTCCAGATCGAAAACCTTCTGGTGGATCTGGATCGCCGGGCGCGCGAACTGGCTTCCGCCCAGGAGGAGGTGGAACTGGCGACCGAAAGAGCCGGCACCCTGAGCCGGGATCTGGACGAACGTCTGCGCGGTCTGCGGAAGGAGCGCCGGGAGCTTCTGAAGCAGGCTTCCCGGGAAGCGGAAGACCTGCTGCGTCAGGGCCGCCGGGCCATCGAACAGGCGGTGAGGGAAATCAAGTCCTCGAAAGCGGACAAGGCCGTGGTCAAGTCGGCGCGGAGTCGCCTGGAAAGCCTGGGCCGGAAATTGGCCACCGATCGTGATGACACATTGCCACCGGCAGTGATCGAGGCGGGTCAGCGGGTTCGCATTCCCCATCTCGGCCTCATCGGAACCGTGGTCGAAGTTCGGGGCGACCGGATCCTGGCCACCGCCGACGGCCTGCGTCTGACCCTGGGAAGAGAGGCGGTTCGGCCTCTCGAGGATTCCTCGTCCCGGGGTGAACGGGCCTCCGATGGTCCCGTGGCTCCCGCCTCCGGAGAGTGGGCCTGGCACAGCAACATGACCGGCGCCGAACCCGAAATCGACCTGCGGGGCGAGACCGGTGAAGAAGGCTGGCAGAGGCTGGACAGGCTCATCGACCGAGCCATCCCCGCGGGTCTGGAAGTCATCAACGTGATCCACGGATTCGGAACCGGACGCCTGCGGGATCATCTCCACGAGTGCTTGAAGGAAGATCCACGGGTGGCCTCGTTCAAGGAAGCCGGACCCGGACAGGGCGGTGGAGGCGCCACCCTGGTGACCCTGAACGGCTGAACATGCCCTCGGTGCGGCAAAAACATCCTGCCGAAAAGTTGCCGTTTCAGGGTTTTTGATCATATCTTAACAAGTTCCCGATGTCACCGTGTCCACACCGTCGCGTCCGCGGCCGAATCGATGCAGTCAGGTCTGGGGCTCAGAATATAATGACACCCGTTTTTTCGCCGGACATCATTGCCCGAGTCAAGGACGAGACCGACATCGTCGAGGTGGTGCGCCAGCACGTCAGCCTCAAGGCTTCCGGGGCGGTCTACAAGGGCCTGTGCCCCTTCCACAAGGAAAAAACACCCAGCTTCATCGTCACACCCGCCCGCCAGCGCTACCATTGTTTCGGCTGCGCGACCGGCGGCGACGTCATTTCCTTCACCATGGAAATCGAAGGCGTGACCTTCCCCGAAGCCGTGGAGATTCTCGCTCGGCCCCTGGACATCGATCTTTCCACCTGGCTGAGGGACGACGATTCCGAAGGTGAACGGCGCGCCTTCCACCGTGCCAACGAGGTGGCGATGACCCTTTGGCGCGACTCTTTCTGGGATCCCAAACTCGGCCGAAACGCTCTGACCTACTTGCAGGAGCGCGGGTTCGGAGACAAGGTGCTGAGAGATTTCGATGTGGGCTGGGCTCCCGCGGGCTCGGATTGGCTGGCCACGGGATTGAAGAATGGAGGGGTGGATGAGGATCTGGCCCAACAGGCGGATCTCATGCGGACCAGCGACCGCGGCGGCTCACCATTTGCCTATTTCCGGAGCCGGATTATATTTCCCATCAAGAACATTTCCCGGCAAGTCGCCGGTTTCGGCGGCAGGGTGCTCGACCAGGGTGAACCGAAATACCTGAACTCCTCCGACAGTCCCTATTTCACGAAAGGGAAGCTTCTCTACGGTTTTGAAGCCTCCCGGATGGCGATTGCCCGTGAAAAATCGGCCATCCTCGTGGAGGGGTACCTTGATCTGCTGGCTCTGGCCCAGGTGGGGATCGTCAATGTGGTGGCCAGCTGCGGCACCGCGTTCACACCGGATCAGGCCCGGCTCATCAGGCGTGGTGCCCAGAATGTCCTGCTGGTGTTCGATGGCGACAAGGCCGGATTGAAAGCATCCGTGCGATCGGCCGACGTGGCTCTGCGCCACGGCCTGGAACCGAAGATCGTCAGTCTTCCGGCCGGCAAGGATCCCGCGGACGTGGTGATCGGCGACGGTGTCGACGCCATGCACGGGGTCTTGAAGGAAGCCGTGGGTTACATTCCCTTCCTCAAGGGTTTGGCCGACGCCCGCGGCGGTGACCGTGAAGTCAGGGAGCGGGCCCTGCGCCAGGCGCTGGGAACGATCGCCGGCATCGAGGACGCCCTGCGTCGGGAGTACGTGTTGCAGGAAGCGGCCGAGGTGTTCGGCCTCCAAGAAAACCTGTTGCGCCAGGCCGTGGAAAAAGAAGCGGCCGGTGCCCGGCAGAGGCATAGAGTGATCAGGAAACCCGGCCCCGGGGGTACCGCCCCCGGATCGGACCGGGATAGCGATAATGAGCAGGCCGGGGGCGTACCCGGCTCAGATGAGGCAGCCGCACCAGTCCAGCGCCGAACCGGACCTCAGGTCAGGCGCTCCTTGGCGAAAGTCAATGCGGAACCCATCGAGGCCGACATGCTCTCACATATCCTGATGGACGACTCGGGTGAAGCCGCCCGGGTTTTTCTGGCCGAACGAGGCGAGCTGGAGTTCAGCCGGCCCGAAGCACGGATCCTGGCGGACGAGATATCCGCCTGGAAAGCTGACGGCGGCGTGGGACATTCACCCAGGGAGTTTGTCCTGGACCGGTGGAATTCCTCCGGCGACAGCACGTACCGTGGATATATCAGCCAGTTGATCAGCAAGGAGGATCGCCCGGAAAGCACCGATTTCATCAAGGTCATCAAGGATTGTCTCGATCGGCTTGGACAGGATTCCAGGCTGGCCGGGCTTCGACGTGGTTCAGTGCACACGGGGGAATAAGGCCCACATGGAAAAAAAGCAGTTTGACTCACTCATCAAGAAGATCCGCAAGGAGGCCACCTCCAAGGGCGGCTACATCCTGCACGGTCAGATCAACGAGATGCTGGGTGACGAGGTCGACGTCAACCAGATTGAACGTATCTACGAGAGACTGGGTGAACTCAAGATCGACTACTTCGACTCCGAGGCCGAGGCCAAGGAGAAGATGTCCCGGCGCAAGAAGAAGGAAAAGAAAAAGCTCGCTGCGGCCCGCAAGGTTTCCCGGACCCACGTCAAATACGACGATCCGGTCCGCATGTACCTGCGAGAGATGGGACGCGTTCCCCTGCTGACCCGGCAGGGCGAAGTCAATCTCGCGCGTCGCATGGAGGACGGGCGCATCGCCATCATCGAGGCGACGCTGCGGTCCAGCCACGCGCTGGGCGAACTCCGCCAGACCGCCAACCAGTTGCTGGCCGAATCGGTCCACGTGGATGAGGTGGTCCAGCACGATACCAGCACGTGGAACGTGCACCTGTCGGCCAAGAAGGAAGCCAAGCGGATCCTGCGGGCCCTGGACAAGTTCGCGGCCTGGCAGAAGGAAATGGCCGAAGAGCGCGCCGAACTGGAGACCTGCACCAACGGAACCCGGGTGGCCACGCTGACCCGCATGATCCAGACCCGGGAGAAGAAGATCCTCGAGGTGTTCATGGATCTTCATCTGGCACCGGCGCAGATCGAGCAACTGGCCAATAAGCTCATGCTCGTCCACGGGAAGGTTTGCGATCTTTACGCGCGCATTTCCCTGGCGGAAGAGGAAGTCGGGTTGCCCTTTGGCGACATGAGCACCGTGCTGAAGAGCAAGAGCATCAACAAAGGCCGGAAGGAAAACCTCCAGGAGGTCTACCAGGTCGTGCGCAGCTTGCGCAAGCGGGCCCAGGATATCGAAAGGGAAATCGGCCTGACCAGCGAGCAGCTCAGCCGGATCGGCACCGAGATCGTGATGGGCAAGCAGCAGGTGGATACGGCACAGCGTGAAATGATCGAAGCCAACGTCAGGCTTGTGATCAGCATCGCCAAACGTTATACCAACCGTGGCCTGGAGTTCCTGGACCTGATCCAGGAGGGCAACAGCGGCCTGATGCGGGCCGTGGAAAAATTCGATTACCGCAAGGGCTACAAGTTCTCCACCTACGCCACCTGGTGGATCCGGCAGGCCATCACCCGGGCCATCGCCGATCAGGCGCGTACCATCCGTGTGCCCGTGCACATGATCGAGGCCATCAACAAGGTCAACCGGGCCAATCGACACCTGCTGCAGGAACTGGGCCGGGATCCCAAACCAGAGGAAGTGGCGGTCTTCCTGGAGATGCCCCTCGAGAAGGTCCAGGGCGTGCTGCAGGCCTCCATGGAACCGGTCAGCCTTGACCGACCCATCGGAGAGGACGAGGACAGCAACCTGAGCGATTTCATCGAGGACGACAGCGCTCCTTCGCCCGCCCGCATGGCGGCCCACAGCATGCTCAAGGATCAGATGCAGCGAGTGTTGAGTACCTTGACCCGCCGTGAGGAAAAGGTCATTCGCCTGCGCTTCGGACTTGGGGACGGGACGCCCCGGACCCTGGAGGAGGTGGGCACGATCTTCAAGGTGACGCGCGAACGTGTACGGCAGATCGAGGCCAAGGCCCTGCGGAAGCTGCGCCATCCCAGCCGGAGTCGTAAGCTCAAGGGTTATGGGGAAATGGTTTGACCCGATCTGGGGGATCAATTATCTTGCCCCTCCCGGTCCTGGGCCTATAGCTCAGTTGGTTAGAGCAGCCGGCTCATAACCGGCCGGTCCCTGGTTCGAGTCCAGGTAGGCCCACCACGGCCCCTCAGGACGTCCGATGGTACAAGGATGGGCGATTAGCTCAGCTGGCTAGAGCGCTCGCCTCACACGCGAGAGGTCACTGGTTCGAGTCCAGTATCGCCCACCATCCATCGTGTTTGGCCGGACGTCCTGCCAACGTCAACTGCAGTTTTTGGCTGATATGTGGTAAGATGCTGCGGAAGCGGATGCCAGTGAACCGGTGAATGGGCGCTCCAGCGCTTATTTTTTTGTCCGGTGCCCAGGCATACGTTATTGATCCTGGTGCGAGTGGCCAATTGCAGGGCCCGGAACCTGATGGTAGAATCCACACTGCCACAAGGGGAGGTATCCGGTTGGATCCCGAGGTGATGCTCAATCTGATGGTGGAGCTGGCGGGGCTCGAAGAAGAACTCGCCGCCGCCACCGCTACCCTGGTCCACCATTCGCGGCGCGACCTGCATTTGCGCCAGTTGCAGGACGAATACGAGGCCGATGCCGCCCAGGCCGTGGCCAAAGGCCGGGATGCGGCCGTCTCACTGAGGGGAACCGAGGTCCGGATCCAGGATATCGAGGCGGCGCTGGCTCACAAGCGGGATCAGGTGGTCGGGATATCGGACCGTCGCCAGTACAAGGCCCTTCAGGCGGAAATCAAGGCCCTGGAAAAGGAACTGGACCGCCAGGAGACCGAGGCCATCGAACTGATGGACGACGTCGGCCGCAGGGACCGGCAGGCCGGCCAGGCCAAGGGCGAGCGGGATACCCAGGAAGACCGTGGCTCCGAAGAACTGGCCCGGATGGCCGAGGAAACGAACAGGGCCCGGGCGGCCGAACAGGAGATCATCAGCGAGATCGACCGGCTCATTGGCATGTTGCCGGACAAGATCGCCCGACACGCCATCCGTCTTCGAACCCAGTATCCCCAGGCCGTGGTCCGGGTCCAGGAAGGGGCCTGCGGAGGATGTTTCAGCCGGTTTCCGGCCCAGCAGGGGATCGACGCCGAGAAGGGCAAGGCCCTGGTTCGTTGTCCTTCCTGTGCCCGGTTTGTCGTTCATAAATCCTGGAAGTGAATCTGCTTCCTGTCACCGCAACCCTAAGGAAAACAACCAGGATGACCACACGGAAACCGGAAACACTCACGGAACTCCTGAAAACACTGGAACGCAGCGGGGATCTGCGGTCCCTGGCCCGCGAATGTGGACTTTCAGTCCGGGAGTTGAGACGTCGTCTTTCGATCTGGCGCAAGGAACTCGTCGATGATCAGGCGCAGCTTCTGGAAGCTGAAGCTGCCGTGGAGAGTCGGGGAAAATCCAAGTTGCGCAAGGAAGCTGCCAGAAATAATCCGGTGGACCGCGAATGGCCCGAGTTGTCGGCCGCAGTGACGCTTGCCAAATCCCCCCTGCCGACACGGGGCCAGCCGGTCATGGAGGTGTACACCGACGGAGCCAGTCGCGGCAATCCCGGCCCGGCATCCATCGGTGTGGTGTTCAAGCTGAAGGGCGGCGAGGAACTAGCCCAGCACTTCGAGGCTATCGGTCGGACCACCAACAACGTGGCCGAGTACCGCGCAGTGGTCGCGGCACTGGAACACTGCCAGAGGTGGCAGGTCAAGCGGGTGCATCTGAACATGGACAGTGAACTCATCGTCCGGCAACTGCATGGCACGTACCGGGTCAAGAGCCCGGACCTGCGCCCCCTTTATCAACAGGTCATTTTCCTGAGCAAGGGCCTCGATGAGTTCCGCGTCCGGCATATCAAGCGTGCCCTGAACGGGCACGCCGACGCCCTGGCGAACCGGGCCCTGGACGCCGACTGATTTTTATCTGTGACATGGGTGTCGAAACGATCTATCATGGCAGGGTGAGAAGTCGGGGAGGCAGTCGCGTGCCTTCCAAATCTTTGATTCGGGAGGTTCGAGGAAAGTCCGAGCTCCATAGGGCATGGTGCTGGCTAACGGCCAGGGGGAGTGATCCCACGGAAAGTGCCACAGAAAATATACCGCCCCGCCGGATACGTCCGGAATCGGGGTAAGGGTGAAAAGGTGAGGTAAGAGCTCACCGCGCTTCTGGTGAC
>DAOWLV010000390.1 GCA_030643455.1 Candidatus Krumholzibacteriia bacterium
CCCTGCTTGCTGAATATGAAACGGACGAACTCCCTGCGCAGGTCATCCAGTTGACTGCCGGGTTTGAAATTGACCGACAGGTAGAGGAACCGGGCCAGGGGATAATCGCCGGAATAGGCGTTGTCCGGCTCGACGGCAATGTATTCGACATCCTCACCGGTGTCGGCGGACAGGGGCACCGCGCGCACGTCACTGGTCATGTAACCGATGCCGCTGTAGCCGATGCCGTACTTGTCGGTGGCCACGCCCTGAACCACGGAACTGCTGCCCGGCTGTTCCTTGACCTCGTCCTTGTAGTCGCCCTTGAACAGGGCGTGCTTCTTGAAGTAGCCGTAGGTGCCGGAGGCGCTGTTGCGTCCGTAGAGGCTAATGGGCTTGTCTTTCCACTCGCCCGTCAAACCGAGGTCGCCCCAGGTCCTGATATCCTTGGTCATCCCACCCTTACGGGTCTTGCTGAAGATGGCGTCGACCTGCTGCAGCGTCATTCCCGCGATGGGATTGTCCTTGTGCACATAGACCGCCAGCATGTCGATGCTGGTCCGCAACTGCACCGGCTTGTAACCGAAGCGTTTTTCGAATTCGTCGATTTCCTTGCTCTTCATCTGGCGGCTCATGGGCCCGAAGTTGCTGGTTCCGGCGATGAGGGCCGGTGGCGCCGTTGAAGATCCCTTGCCCTCGACTTCAACCTTCACTCCGGGATGAAAACCCCGGAATCCTTCGGCCCACAGAGCCATTTCATTGTTCATCGTGTCGGAGCCGATGCTCTTGAGACTGCCTTCGACCTCGCCGGTTCTGGTGTACTCGGGCAACTCGGGATCGACCGAAACGCCGGCCACGGCGGCGGTCACCAGGATCACCGACAGGGCCAGAACGCCCATCACCTTGATTCCGAATTTGTTGCGGGACATGCTTTCCTTCCTTTCGCCAACGGATGAACCGTTTATTGGGAAAACCCACGACCACTGCCCCGGAACAGGGGCTCGCTTATCCAGGCCACACGTTAGTCGTCCTATGTAAGGAAGAAGAAAATCAAATGTAAGGATTGTGTAAAAGTGGTCATCCAAGACATTTAGCTCCCTCATCCTCCCATTTTTCATTTACAATATCCTAACTTGCGAAATCCCTGTCGGGGACCGACCCTCTTTGGCTAGGAACGGCAATGGACCCGGGATCATGGGATTTCACAGCGAGGAAAGGGCCGGATATCATGTCTGGAGAGCGCATCCTGATCGTCGAGGATGAAGAGGACATCGCTGAATTGCTGGAGTACAACCTTCAGCGGCAGGGTTATGAGCCATCCATCGCCGGCACGGGTGAAGACGGACTGAACCAGTCCCGGGAAAGCATTCCCGATCTCATTCTCCTGGATCTGATGCTTCCGGGTATGTCCGGCCTGGAAGTCTGTCGCCGGCTCAAGGGTGACCCCGCCACGGAAAAAATTCCCATCATCATGCTGACGGCCAAGGGCGAAGAAGAGGACGTCATCGCGGGTTTCGACGCCGGGGCCGACGACTACGTCACCAAACCCTTCCGCCCAAAGGTGCTGTTGGCGAGGGTCAAAGCCGTCCTGCGCCGCGGCGCGTCCCGCAAGGTCCGTCAGGAGGACGTCCTGGAAATCGGTGACATCACCATCCATCCCGGCAGGCACCAGGTCACCGTGGCGAAACAACCGGTTGAACTGACGCGGACCGAGTTCCGGATCCTGCATTTCCTGGCCTCACGGCCGGGCTGGGTCTTCACCCGGAGTCAGATCGTCCGTTCGGTGCACGGCGACGATTATCCGGTGACCGGACGTTCCGTTGATGTTCAGGTCGCCGCCCTGCGGCGCAAGTTGGGCGAGTCCGGGCACATGATCCTGACGGTCCGCGGCATCGGCTACAAGATGGGTGATTGAAGATGCGACGCGGCACCCTGATGTGGACCTTTTTCCCTCCCCTGCTGGTGATCCTGATCATCACCCTGGCCCTGGTCACGGGGTTCGCCGGCAGATCAATGCACAATTTCTTCATGGAGCGAACCGCTGGTGAACTCGAAAATCTCGCCCTGGTCAGCGGTCCCCGGTTCCTGCCCCTGGTGGAAGCCGGGGATGAGACGGCCATCCAGGCTCTCTGTCGCCAGTTGGGCCGGATCAGCCAGATGCGCCTGACCCTGATCCTGGCCGACGGCAGGGTCGTCGGCGATTCGAAAGAGGTCCCGTCCGCCATGGACAACCACGGCGACCGACCTGAAATCGCTGCAGCCCTTGCCGGACGGACGGGTTCCAGCACCCGCTTCAGCTCCACCCTGGACCATCACCGCATGTATGTGGCGGTGCCTGTATTTGCGGGCGAAAACAAGGACGCGCCGGCTTTTGTGTTGAGAAACTCGGTTTCCCTGGCCTCACAGGCTACCCTCATCCGCGGTGTATACGGAAAAATCGCCCTGGCCGGTTTCATTCTGGCACTGCTGGCCGGAGCCACCAGTTTCCTGTTGTCGCGGTCCTTCAGCCGCGGCCTGAGCAGACTGCAGGAAGGAGCCGAAGCATACGCCGGCGGTGACCTGGACCGGCAGCTTCACGTGGCCAACACCACGGAAATCGCCGCCGTCGCCGAAGCCATGAACCATATGGCCCGCCAGCTCGGGGACCGGATCGGCACCATCGAAAGCCAGAGGAATGAACTGGAAGCCGTCCTGTCCAGCATGGTCGAGGGTGTTCTCGCGGTTGATGCCAACGAAAACGTGATCAGCCTGAACAAGGCCGGCGCCCGGCTCCTCGGCCAGGATCGGGAAAATTCACTTGGCCACAGCATCCAGGAAATCGGGCGGAACACCGTCCTGACGGAAATGGCCCAGGCGGTTCTGGCCGGCGCGGGTCCCAACGAACGCGACATCAGGCTGGGCTCGCTCGGCGAACGCTGGATTCAGATTCACGCCACCGGGCTTGTCGAAAAGGGGGAACTTCCCATCGGAGCCCTGCTGGTGATGAACGACATCACAAGAATCCACCGCCTGGAAAACATGCGCCGCGATTTCGTGGCCAACGTGTCCCATGAGTTGAAGACCCCCATCACCTCCATCAAGGGTTACGTGGAAACCCTGATCGAAACCCCACCTTCTGATCCGGAGGGATTCCACCGGTTCCTGGGGATCATCAACCGGCAGGCCGACCGCCTGGATTCCATCATCACGGACCTGCTGTCACTGTCCCGGCTCGAGAAGGACACCGAATCCGGCGGGATCGAACTTCACTCCCTGCCCCTGTTCCCACTTCTGGAGCGAACGGTCCGTGACCTGGTCTCGCGAAACCCGGGGGCCGAACAAAAAGTGACGTTGAACTGTGACAACAAACTGCGCGCCTCAATCAACGCCCCCCTGATCGAGCAGGCCGTGACCAATCTCCTGGATAATGCCTTGAAATAC
>DAOWLV010000126.1 GCA_030643455.1 Candidatus Krumholzibacteriia bacterium
CTTTGAAGGTAAACCGCAAACACGAGTTGAAGATGGCGTACTGAAAAATCTCCCCTTGCTCTGAAAATGAGCAAGGGGAGAGAAGAGACACAATTTCGAAGGCACAACCAATATCTTGTGTTATATTTCTCGGGCAATGTCCGTACAGGGGGCCGCCTCGCATATTGGATCCCCTTGTAATCGTACGGGCGGGATCCGAGGACCCATGAGAACAGGACCAGGAAATGACAAGCGACCAGAACGAAAACCCGGCCCCTGACAAAGAAAAAAAACCGAACAGTGAACCTGACAGCCAGGATTCGGTCGCAAGTGAGCAGATCAGCGAACCCGACGGGAACAATGATGAATTCGCGAAGATGCTCGCGGCCTCCGAACATGCCGAACCCTCCGAAGCCAAACCCGGGGACAAGTTGACGGGGAAAATCATCCTTATCGACGGACCCGACGCTTTCATCGACTGCGGATTGCGGAATGAATTGCCCATGTCCGTCCAGGAGCTCAAGGACGCTGACGGGGAAATGAAATTCCAGGTCGGGGACGAGATCACCGCCTACGCACAGAAAGCTCCGGACGGCCTCAAGCTCACCTTGGCCATCAATCTCCGGGAGGCCGGACACGAGGCCCTCACTGCGGCCTTTGCGGCCGGTACACCCGTCAAGGGAAAGGTCGGCAGCACCAACAAGGGCGGTTTTTCCGTCGACCTGGACGGAACACGGGCTTTCTGTCCCTTCAGCCAGATCGATGTGCGGCGTGCGGATGATCCCGATGTCTTCGTGGGCCAGACCTACCAGTTCAAGATCCTGGAACTTTCGGAGGACGGACGCAACATCGTCGTATCCCGCCGGGCCCTCCTTCAGGCCGACCGGGAATCCCAGGCCAATGCCACCCGGGAATCCCTTACCCTGGGGGACAATCTGGAAGGCGTCATCACCCGGCTGGTCCCTTTCGGAGCCTTCGTGGATATCGGCGGCATCGAAGGCCTGGTCCATATTTCGCAGATTTCCCATCAGCGGGTGGGCGACCCCTCGGACGTTCTCAAGGAAGGCCAGACCGTTCAGGTCAAGGTCCTGGAAATCCAGAATCTGGGCCTGGGTCGTTCCGAACGCATCAGTCTTTCCATCAAGGCGCTGGCCACCGACCCCTGGCCGGAAACGGCAAGTTCGATGGTGCCCGGCCAGGATGTGTCCGGCCGCGTGACCAGGTTGGTGGATTTCGGTGTTTTCGTGGAACTCCAGCCTGGCGTGGAAGGCCTGATCCACATCTCGGAACTGGCCAACCGGCGGATCATTCATCCCCGGGAGGTCCTGAACGAGGATGAGGAAATCAACATCCGCATCCTGGACGTGGATCTCGACCGGCGGCGGATTTCCCTTTCGCTCAAACAGGCATCTGATTACGAGGGTGAGTGACCCCTGTTCCACTGGTCGGGGAATTCAGCCACGAAGTTTGCGGACCACCGCAATGATCTTGGCCGCGGCGAAATCCACTTCCTCGGTGGTCGTGAATCGGCCCAGACCGATCCGAAGACTTGCCATGGCCAGATCCGGCGGCACACCGATGGCCTCCAAAATTACCGAGGGCCGGGTTTCACCGCTGGAACAGGCTGAACTCGAAGAAACCGCCAGAACCGTCAGCGCGCCCAGCAGGCGGTGAGCCCGGATTCCTTCAAAACTCACGTTGAGATTGCCCGCCAGCCGATGCTCGGACGAACCGTTCAGATACACACCGTCAAGTTCCCCTTCCAGGGCTGTCCACAACTGCTCCCTCAACCCATGCAGCCGCTCCGCCTCGTCTCCCATCTCCTCTTTTGCCAGACGGCAGGCTTCACCAAAAGCCGCGATGCCGGGTACATTGAGCGTGCCGGGGCGCAAGCCCCGCTCCTGTCCCCCACCGAACTGGAGCGGTCCAAGGGTCACCCGCGGGTCGCGCCGGCGCACGTACAGGGCGCCCACCCCCTTGGGTCCATAGATCTTGTGGGAAGAAAGCGACATCAGGTCGACTCCGTCCCTCTCGACATCCAGGGAAATCCTGCCCGCGGCCTGGGCTGCATCGGTGTGGAACAGAACGCCCCGCTGTTTGCAGATCCGGCCGATCTCGGTCACCGGCTGCAGGGTTCCAATTTCGTTCTGGGCGGCCATCACCGTGACCAGGATGGTGTCCGATTGCAGGGCATCGGCAATGTCTGCAGCGGCCACCCGGCCGTCGGATCCCGCCACGACAGTGGTGACACGGCCGCCCCTTCGTGCGAACTCCTCCAGGGGTCCACGAACCGCCTCATGTTCCAGGTTGGAGGTGACCACGTGACCGCCGCCCGACCCGTAGACTTCGGCCACCCCCAGCACAGCCAGGTTATCCGCCTCGGTCGCTCCCGAAGTGAAGATGACCTCCCGCGCCGTACCCCCGAACAGGTGGGCCACTTTTTCACGTGCCTCGTCCACCAGGCGGGCAGCGGCCCAGCCGAAGGCGTGCCCGGCGCTGGCCGGGTTTCCGAAATGATCCTTTTGGATCCGTTGGAGAAGGGCAAGAACCCGAGGATCGATGGGTGTTGTGGAGTGATGATCGAGGTAAACAGGTTTTTTCAGGGCCTTGCCTTTCTCCTGGAGCAATTCGGGCTGGACGGGGATTACCGACTGAGTTCCAGCATCCTTGTGATGGGTGTCAACGCGGCCTCGGCCAGGGCGGAATCCACGATGATTTCGGGCGTGCGGTCCCGCATGCAGAGGTAGAGCTTTTCCAGGGTATTCATTCTCATGTAGGGGCACTCGTTGCAGTTGCAGGTCTCGTCGTTTCCAGGGGCTGGAATGAATTCCTTGTCGGGATTCTCCTTCTGCATCTGGTGGATGATGCCCGGCTCTGTCACCACGATGATCTGGCGGGCGTCACTCTGGCGGGCAAAGGCCAGGATGCTCGATGTGCTGCCGACGTGGTCGGCGTGCTGCAGGACGGCCTCGGGACATTCTGGATGGGCGGTAACCCGGGCGTCGGGGTGCGTAATTTTCAGTTCGACCAGTTTCTTTTCGTTGAACATCTCGTGGACCTCGCAGGAACCAGGCCAGAGCACCATCGGGCGGTCCAGACTGCGCGCCACCCAGTCTCCCAGATACTGGTCAGGTGCAAAGACCAGCGGCTGGTCGGCGGGAAACGAATCAACGATCTTCACGGCGTTGCTGCTGGTGCAGATGACGTCGCTCATGGCCTTGGTTTCGGCGGAACAGTTGATGTAACTGACCACCTTGTGGTCGGGGTAGTCCGCCAGGAACGATGCGAATTCGTCAGGCGGGCAGCCGTCGGCCAGGCTGCAACCGGCCTCCAGATCCGGCAACAAGACCTGTTTGTCCGGATTGAGGATTTTTGCTGTTTCCGCCATGAAATGGACACCGGCAAAGACGATGACATCCGCTTCGGTCTGTGCCGCGCGCTGGCTGAGAGCCAGGCTGTCGCCGATGATGTCGGCAATGTCCTGGATATCCGGCTCCTGGTAGAAATGGGCCAGGATGACCGCGTTCATGTCCTTGCGCAGGCGATCGATTTCGCTGAAGAGATCAAGGGTCGGGTCAAGGGACCCCGCCGCAGATTCAATCATGGCCTCTCATTTCTGCCAAAGGCCGGGACCGACAAACCGGGACCCGGGAAGGGGCCCCCCTCGCATAAGGCCGGGTAATCCCCTTATCATTGCTAATTTTGTCACAGGTATGGTTTTCTGCAAGGGTCCATTCCGATTACGGGGATCAAGTATGGACTTTCACCCTGAAAAGCCCTATATATTCATGAGTTGGAAATGCGGCCTCTGCCTCCTGGCGGGCATGGTTTTTTGGGTGTTTTCCCTCCGGGGATGCACCGAACTCGGTGGTCGGCCGTTCGTTCTCCCCACCAGCTGAACGTGAGGATATTTCAGCAATGAATAAAATTGCGTCCGCCCATGTCGGCAACAATAGCCTGATAGCCACGCTGTGTCTTCCCGTGGTCATGGCCTTGGCCCTGGTAGCGCTGATCCTGTTTGCCGGAGCCTGCTCCGATGATACAACTGCACCGGAAGGCCTGTTCCCCGCACAACCTGATCCGGAATCCCGCAACTGGCTGTTTACCGTGTACGGCCACTCCGCGGACGACGTCTACGCCGCCGGTGCCAAGGGCGCCATGTTTCACTACAACGGCAACCTCGAGAACAGTTGGACCCTCATGCCGGTGGGCACAAGCAAGGCCATCACCAGCATCTGGGACCCGGGTGACGGCACATTGTACGCCACCGGTCACGGCGGAGTGATCCTGCGCAAAACCGGTGATAGCTGGACCAACATGTCCAGCGGAACCACCAGGGACCTGTACGGCATTGGTCGCTTCGAGGGGAATATTTATGCCTGCGGTTTCGAGGGTACCCTGTTGAAACTCAACGGCAGCGCCTGGGGAGGCACCCCTGGTCTGAGCTGGATTCTGGACGTGGCCCGTGCCCCCGTCGACACCATTGAATTCAGCCTTGATGTGGCCTCCCTGGTCACGGTGAACAGTTTCTTTATCGGCGGCGCCTACAATGACCGCAACTTCATCGGCGAACCCGTTGGGATGACAGGCACCAGGGGCGGGGTCTGGGAATTGGCAGACAACTCGATCTTCCAGGTCGTTCCGCCCCCTGCACCTGGTGAGCCCTTCTCGGTTCTTCCTGACTGGTTTCTAAGGCCACTCAGCGGCGAACAGATCGTCGATGCCGAATGGATGCTGACCACCACCTCGGATCCGGCCGACCTGAGCCGGAATTATCTGGGCACCTCCGAGGGCTGGCTCTTCCAGCTATCGGACGCCAGGGGCGATACGGTCTGGACCAAGTTCTATCCCTCGGTCACCGTAAATCCGGGGGCCGGCATCCAGTCCATCTGGCTCGATGCCCAGGGGAACGTCTACATGGTCACCGACGAGGGCGAGATCGTCTTTCAAACCGTGGATTACAATTTCACCAACGGGACCGGGTCCAGAACCGTCCTGTACAGCGGCCCCGTCGCCCTGACGGGAATCTGGGGAACCGGACAAGGTACTTTTTACGTCGTGGGATACATTGATGACTATCTCATGCGCTGTACCCACAACCCTTCCAGCGGGTATTTCAATTTCGTCTTTGTTTCCGTGACTTTTCCCGCCGGCAAGGCGATGGATCCGGGCCTGACCGTGGACAAGTTCGGCCGACCCCTGTATTGAGCCTATCGGCGGCCGGTCCTGGTTGGGGACCCCCGGTCACCGGAGGCAGGACCTGATTTCCCCGACGGCCCGGTTCTCACCTGAGAACCGGGCTCAAGTTCGCTCATCCTGCATTTTGGAGGTATTTCCCATGTCGCACCTGGGTCATCACCGCAAGGCCGCCTTGATTTCCATGCTGGCCGTGCTGTCCTGCCTTTTGCTGGCTGTTCCCACTCTGGCCGGCTACGATCCTGATCCTTCCGCACCCCGCGCCGACCTGCCGGCCGGCTACCAGTGGAACCCATACGATATCTTCCCTGACAACGACGCCTGGCAAGCCGAACTGGAGGCCATCGGCGGGGACATTCCCAAGCTCATGGAATTCCAGGGCCGACTCGGTGAATCCGCCGCCGTCATGCTGGACACCCAGAACGCCACGCACGACATGATGATCAGGCTGTACAAACTCTATGTCTACGCCCAGACCCTGTACGATGTTGACCAGGGAAACAACTCGCACCGGCAGATGCAGGGGCAGGTTTCCGCGCTCTTTCCCTCCTTCGGCGAAGCCACCAGCTGGATAGAACCGGAACTGCTGGAAATCGATCCCTCGGTCATCAAGAATTTCATGGCCGAAGAAGAGGAACTGGCGGTCTACAGCTACTATTTCTCGGAACTGTGGCGACAGCAGGAGCACACGCTCAGCAGTCCCGAGGAAAGACTGATGGCCCTGACCGGCAATATGCGCTCGGTTCCCAGCGACGCCCACGAAGCACTGCTTGGCGTGGACATGCAGTTCCCCGACATCATCGACGACGATGGTATTGCGATTCCGATGACTGTCAGCGGTTTTTCCGCCTTGCGCTCGGACGATTCCTACGCCGTCCGCAAGCAGGCCCGGGACGTCTTTTTCGGCACCCTGCGCCAGTATGAAACCACGTTCTCCGTCCTGCTCGACGGTGCAATCAAAGCCCACATCATGAGCAAGGACGCCCGCGGGTACGATTCGTGTCTGGAGGCTTCCCTGTCTCCGGACAACATTTCCACGGGCGCCTACCGGATGCTGATCGACACCGTGCGGGAGAGCCTCCCCAGCACGATGCACAAGTATGTCGCCCTGCGCCGCAAGGTCATGGGTCTCGAAGGTTCGCTGACCTTCCCCAACCTCTACAACCCCATGATCGAAGGCGTGGAACCCAATTACACCTATGCGGACGCCCGGAAGGTCATCACCAAGGGTTTGAAGCCTCTCGGCGAGGAATACGTGGGCATGCTGGCCGAGGGAATGGACCCGGCCAACGGGTGGATCGATGTCTACCCCAACGAGAACAAGCGCAGCGGCGCGTACAGCAACGGTGTGCTGGCCAAGGAAATCCACCCGTACGTGCTTCACAACTTCGACAACACCCTCGACGCCGTATCAACCACGGCGCACGAAATGGGTCACGCCCTTCATTCGGTCTACAGCAACCGCAACCAGCCGTCCATCTACGCCGGGTACACGACCTTCCTGGCGGAGATCGCCTCGACCTGCAACGAGGCCCTGCTGACCAACTACATGCTGGCTGAGGCCGATGACGTGGACGTCAAGCTCATGCTCCTGAACCAGCGGCTGGAGTCGATCCGGTTGACCATCTTCCGTCAGACCCTTTTCGCCGATTTCGAACTGCGCTTCCATGAGCACGCCGAGGCCGGAAATCCCCTGACGGCGGAATACCTCAACACCCTCTATGCGGAAATGATCAAGGAATACTACGGCCCGGATTTCGAACTGGGCGTGGACGACGAGTGCGAGTGGATGTTCATCCCCCACTTCTACTACGACTTCTACGTGTTCACCTACGCCACCGGCCTGACCAGCGGGTTGGCCCTGGCGGATGAGATCACTGAACATGGAGACAAGGCGGCCCAGCGTTATATCGACAACATGCTGAAGGCCGGCTCCAGCGCGCCGCCGCTGGAAATCCTGCGCAACGCGGGCGTTGATCTGGAGACCCCCGCTCCCATCATCAGCGCCATGGAAATGTTCGAACAGACCATTGATGAGTTCGACAGGCTCTGGTCCAAGAAGTACGGAGACATGTAGCGGCCGGTACTCCGACTGGGACGATCGATGAAAAAGCCCCCTCGAAAGAGGGGGCTTTTTCATATGTGGTAGGCCACCCAGGACTCGAACCTGGCACAACCTCCTTAAAAGGGAGATGCTCTACCTGATGAGCTAGTGGCCCACCCGAAATCTGGCGGACCCGCAATATAGATGACACCCCGGCCGGTGTCAAAGCAATCGGGGAATTCCGGCGGCCTCAGGTAGTTACGCCTGTTTCGGTCCAGATCATCTGCTCCCGGTCCCGGCCCACGCTCACTCCAACGATGAGGGTGCCGAGTTCCTTTTCCAGGTACTCCAGGTACTTGCGGGCACCGGCCGGAAGGTCGACCAACCGCCGGCAGGCGGTGGTCGGCTTTTCCCAGCCGGCGAATTCCCGGTAGAGGGGACGGCATCGGGGGATCGCCTCGCTGAGAACGGGATACGTGGTGATTTCTTCGCCATCCAGATCATAGGCCGTGGCCACCTGAATGGCCGGCAGGTCATCCAGGACATCGAGTTTGGTGATGATCACACCGGTCATGCCGTTGATGTCGACCGCGTACCGGGCGGCAATCATGTCGAACCAGCCGCACCGGCGCGCCCGGCCCGTCGTGGCGCCATATTCACCACCGGCATCCCGCAGGGCGTCCCCCTGCTCCCCCAGCAATTCGCTGGGGAACGGCCCGTTGCCGACCCTGGTGC
>DAOWLV010000420.1 GCA_030643455.1 Candidatus Krumholzibacteriia bacterium
CATGCTCAAGGGCGCCGGCGGCAACCTGGGTGTTTGCGTGGGTGAAGACGGGGTCTTTTTGATCGACGACCAGTTCGCCCCCCTGTCCGGGAAGATCATGGCGGCCATCGCCGAACTGAGCGACCAGCATCCGCAGTTCGTTTTCAACACCCACTGGCACGGCGACCACACCGGGGGTAACGAGAACTTCGGCGAGGCGGGCAGCATGCTGGTCTCGCACGCCAACGTGCGGCGGCGCCTGACCACGGAACAGTTTTCAGAGTTCCTGGACAAGCGGACACCCCCTTCGCCCGACGGCGCACTGCCCGTGGTGACGTTCACCGATTCCCTGAGCTTCTTCTACAACGACCAGGAGATCGCGATCTTCCACGTCCCGGCCGCCCACACCGACGGCGACGGCGTGGTCTATTTCCCCAAGGCCAACGTCATCCACTCGGGTGACGTCGTTTTCTACACCCTCTATCCCTACATCGACGTGTCCGCCGGTGGCAGCATCGACGGGGTGATCGCCGGGACGCGCACAATCATTGCGATGTGCGATGATGAGACCCAAATCATTCCCGGGCACGGCCCCCTGGTGAAAAAGGAAAACCTCGTGGAATACCTGGCCATGCTCGAAGATGTTCGCGGGACCGTGGCCAAGGAAATGGCGGCGGGCAAGGATCTTGAGGCGATCCTGGCCACGAAGCCGGCGGCCGCCTACGATGCGGACTGGGGCCAAAAGTGGCTGACGTCGGACCAGTTCGTCGAGACGGTATTCGATTCCCTGGTGGGTAGTTAAATGCAGGGGGTTTCATTAATCATGACAAGAACCCCTTTCGGGCCATCCATTTGGGTGCTCCTTTTCTACCTGGTCTTTGTCGCGTCGGTGGGCCCGGTGGCTGCGGATGACACCATCGAGCCCCATCCCCATCAGGGCATCCTGGCTCCCTACCAACCGGTGGCCATGGATATCTTACTCGATGAGGACCAGCTGGAGGAGCTGGCGGACGGCGACCTGGTCCAGATGACCATCGAAAACGAAAATGGAGGTGGCAGGGGTATCGGCGTGATCGATATCGCCGCACCGACCGATACGGTGTGGAATCGGATCATGGGTTTCGAGCACTATCCCGAGTGGGTCGGTCCTGTCGATTTCTGTGAGGCCTACAACCAGGCCGGTGACACGATTTATACCCATGTGAAGATTTCCGGCTTCCTTTACAGCTACGAATATTTTCTGGTCAACATATTCTGGCCGGAGCAAGACATGCTGACCTGGACCCTGGACTACAGCCGGAAAAGCGAATTCGATGATTGCGTCGGCGCCTGGTATGTGGAAGTCCACCCGGACAAGGATGACTGGTCGCGCGCCTGGTTCTCCAGTGATCTGGAATTGAACAGCCCCCTGCCCGGTTTCCTGATGAACTTCATCAGAAAAAAGGGCATCAGGGACGCCATTTCCTGGGTGAAGGAACAGAGCGAGGTTCCCGTTGAGGAACCCGAGATAGAATTGGACTGGTCCCGGTAAAATTATCCCAAATCCTGCCGGAAAATCCTTGCCTCCAGCGGTCTGTCTGATATTTTTGTCTAGACAAAGATTTTTACCACACACAAAAGGCCACCATGAGATCAGCACGTGACCAAACAATGGGGGTTGCCCCATGAAGACGATAACTCCTTATATTGCAAGTCTTGTGGTGGTGTTGTTCTGTGGTCCAGCCTCGGCCGGCCGGTTCGTGAACCTGGCGGAAACCGCCACCTTTCCCCGGGGTGAAGGAGAAGTGGTTCAGGTCACGACGTTTACCACCTGCAACAACCTGTCCTGCCAGGCGGACGCCCTCGATTTCCAGGTTGGTGTGGAGTACGGCCTTGTTGATCGTTTGCAGGTCGGATTCGCACTGCCAAACGTGGTGACATCCTGGACCGACGATTTCCAGGCCACCGAGGTTGGCGGCACCGCCCTGTGGGGTCTCTACAACTTCGTGGACCCCGATCAGAAGGGATGGGGCCTTTCCTTTGCAGCCATCGCCGGGGAAAGTCCGGCCGATCGACGGGGAGAGCTGGCACTTATCGCCGAGAAACCTTTTGGTAACTGGATAGTGGTCTACAACGGTTCCGTGGGTCGGTCCTGGGCCCGGATCGACGAAATCGGCACCACCGAGGGCATGACCCACAGCCTGGGGATGAGCTACCGGGCCACCGACTCCATTTACCTTGGCCTGGAAAGCGAATGGCACCTGGACCACAGTGACGGATCCAGCTGGGATACCGTCGGCCGTCACCTGGGCCCCAATATTTCGGTGGAGACAGGACCGATCTGGATCACCGCCGCGGCCCATTTCGCGGTCGGGTCCGGTGGATTCACCCCCGAAAAGGTCTTCCAGACCCATGTGGGACTTCCTTTTTGAGACCACGAACCGGTTGTCCGCATTGACATTCCCTGTTGGGCCTCATTATGTTCCCGGTTCCTTCAGCCCGAGTGAGATCGCATGCGCTACGTCCCGTTGATCCTCTCCTGCCTGATCCTGGCCGCCCACCATTCCCGCGGCGGCGAACCCGGCTTGATAGGGCTGTGGCTCACGGTCCCCTTTGCCCTCTTTTTCAAGCGCCGCTGGATCGACCGGGCCATTCAGTTGATGCTTTTGGCCGGCGCCTTCGAATGGGCAATGACGGTCAAGACCATCATCGATGTCCGCCAGATGATGGAACTGCACTACTTGAGGATGGCCTTGATCCTGGGCGCGGTCACCCTGTTCACTTTCTTATCCGGACTGCTGCTGGAAACCTCCGGGCGCAAGAAACGTCTTCCCGCCGACGACCCGGTCGGCCCCGGCCTTGGAGCATTCCTGTTCGCTGTTTTATTGCTGACCTGCGTGCAGCTTTTCATGCATCCAATAGGGCTGCTGGCGGAACGGTTCCTCTTCGCGGCGGGCTGGTGGGAAGCGTTCTGGCTGGCAATCTACGCCGGATGGCTTTCGGACCGTCTGCAGGATTCCAGGCAGATCCGGAAAATGCGTCCCAAGGTGTGGCTCGTGTTTTCGGTGATCTTTTTCACCCAGTTGATCCTCGGTGTCGCCGGTCTGGAAAAACTGCTGATGACCGGCAAGCTCCACCTGCCGGTGCCCGCCC
>DAOWLV010000438.1 GCA_030643455.1 Candidatus Krumholzibacteriia bacterium
GTCCAGGGGCAGAAAAGTGAATTCGACGGCCTCCACACCGTTCAGCGGAATCCGGGCCGAACAGAAACCCGTGGTGCCGTCGACCGGATTCCCCCCGTGATTCAGATTGTGGATGATGACGAAGGGATCATCGTCCTCGGGTCGGCTGGCATTCCAATCGATCATCACTGGAATCATGGCCGCGGCATAGCCGCCGGGCAGGATATCCGTGGCCGTGCGCAATCGCAGGGGTTCGTTCATCCGGTAAACCCGGGTCAGGATTTGCTCGGGAGTCAGGGTTCGCATCTTTTTCGGGATTGCCATTCCGGGATTTTCCTTTTCCTGGGAACTCAACACGTAAATGAAAGCGGCGATCGCCATGACCAGTACGGGTAAGACGATTCTGCGCATGGGCGCCCCCCTTTTCATTCCTTGGTTTCCAAATCACTCAGGGCCTTGTCCAGAGCCGCCTCGGTCGCCTCGAATCCCGCGTCGACGGCTTCGGCATACCGGGAAAAATCTTCGATCTTGAGATCGGGATCAAGCCGGGGCCGCACCAGGACCTCGGGGGGATTGAGGGCCACTCGGGTTTCGGTCAGCATGGCTGCGGGGATATCGAAGGCCTTCATGAAAAGTTCGAAGGTCAAGGGCCGCTTTTTTCCCATCAAGATGTCCTTGGCCCTGTCCATCAGGGATTCATCCAGGGGAACGTGCCGGTTGGCCGGTGCGGCCACGTCAACGGCCAGAACCGGAGCATTGGTCATGGAGCGAATCACGTCCACGGGCAGGTTGTTGAGAAGCCCCCCGTCGATCAGGTAACGATCGCCGTGCTTTTCGGGGCTGATGATGCCCGGAATGCTGCTGGTGCCCCTCAAGGCCGGTTGGAGCCGTCCCTCCGTGAAAACCGCCAGTTTCCCTTCCTGCAGATCCACCGCGGTCACCGCCAGGGGGATATTCAATTCCTCGAAGGTTTCCGGCAGAAATTCATCCATTGCGTGAGCCATACCACTGCCGCCGATGAGGGCTCCCATCTTTCCCACATCCAGAAGTTTCCAGGGTTTGATTTCGGTAACGATCTCCAGGATTCGCTTGCTGTCGTATCCCGCGGCGACCATGGCTCCAACGAGTCCGCCCATGGAGCAGCCGGCGATGGCCACCGGTTCGAGACCCCGTTTCTCGAGTGATTTCAAGACACCGATGTGAGCGAAGCCCCGGGCGCCGCCCCCCCCGAGTACCAGACCTATTTTCATTGAGATCCCCTTTATCTTGATAAGGTATCCAACCACCTGCCAAAGCCAACTATAGTCGTGATACCGCAACCAGACAATGGGCAAAGAAAATGGACCGGGCCCTCGGTGGAGAAGGGGTCCCGGTCCAACAGGTCGACCGTTTTGCAGGCGGCCGGCTGCTTGAAATTTTCTTTTAATTCTGTCGTATTGTGATGGAGCCGCTGCCTGCGTCCAAAGTGACCTTGGCCGTCCCCGCACCAACGGTCATCTCCAGCTCATCCCGCTCGGCCACCGCCACGTCCGCCCCGTCCACCTTGTTGCGAACCGAACCGCTGCCCGTGTCGGCCTGGATCCTGGCGGAAGCGTCGGCGGGCAGGATGAGTTCGATACCGCCGCTGCCGGTGTCGATGACGAATCTGCCGTCACCCATCCTGTCCAGCTGCAGAAAGACCGACCCGCTGCCCGTGTCGATCTTGGCCTTGTCGGCCTCGATGCCCTTGGCTTCGACGCTGCCGCTGCCCGTATCGACCAGCAGGTACTGGCAGCTGACCTTTTCGACCTTCACCGAGCCGCTGCCGGTATCCACCAGGATCTCCGCTCCGGTGCAGTTGGTCACCCGAACGCTTCCACTGCCGGTGTCGATGTTGACGTCGCCCTCTACATTGAGGGCCGCCACCCTGCCGCTGCCCGTGTCGGCCAGCAGGTCACCCTTGAGATTTTCCACGCTGATCGCACCGCTGTGGGTATCCAGGTTCACATCAGCTTCAATCCCGACCGCCTGGATTTCCCCGACACCGTGGCGAACTTCGAGGATGCGCCGGGCGGGGACCTCGATGGTCACGTCGGCCCACAGTTCCAGGCCGTTACCCTTGCCCTTGACCGTGATTTTCTTGCCGCGGAAGCCGGAAAAAACCTTCTTCAGCCATGATCCGCCGTGGTCGCTTTCCTCATGGAAGGTGATCGTGGTGCTGGAATTCCTGCCCAGGGCGGGATAGGTGTACTTGGTGTGGTCGTCCAGGGGGAACTTGACCGCCAGGACGCTCTTGCTGCCGTCTTCGGTGATGAATTCCAGCAGATCTTCGGTCGCGTCGTCGCCGCGAACGGTCACCAGCACCCGGAACTCGGCGGACGATCCCGCGACGACCTCGATCTTGCCGATCATGTTGGAGACCAGCAGTTCCTTGCCGTCGAAGGTGAATTCCTTCTCGAATTCCGTGGCCACGGCCGCGCTCACAAGCAGCGTGAACAGGAACAGGAAAGCCAGTGGCTGAATCAAGCGGTGGGATTTCATGGGAAACCTCTCTGGGGACAAGGAAGGAGTGTCGATTCCCGTATACAGATGATAGACGCATTTACCGGGTTCCGGGTTGCATGGGAAATCCATCTTTTTCCTGCGGGTAGGATTTACCTGCAATTGAGCTTAACCACCAATAACAGGTGCCCCCGGGGGCACTTTTTCAAGGTAACTACCTGAATAATATCAGGTTAACTTTTTGAGATACTGAAGCCCCATCTCAAATTTCGGTAATAGCAACATCCTCTACTTCGCCAAGGTAAGCTTTATGGAGGTGGTAAACTGCCCCACCCTGACCCGGGCCAGATAAACCCCGGCGGCCGCCATATGGCCGGCCCCATCTCGCCCATCCCAACGCACCTTGTGGCGTCCGGCGAAGGCGTTGGCCTTCAACAAGGATCGCA
>DAOWLV010000437.1 GCA_030643455.1 Candidatus Krumholzibacteriia bacterium
GGACGCGCAGATGATCCGCCGGGCCTGCGACGAACTCGCGCCGGACGAGGGGTCGCTCATGATGATCGAAAACGTGGGCAACCTGGTCTGCCCCGCCATGTTCGACCTGGGGGAAGATGCCAAGGTGGTGATCATCAGCGTCACCGAGGGCGACGACAAACCGATGAAGTACCCCACCATGTTTGCCGCGTCGGACCTGTGCCTGATCAACAAGATCGACCTGCTGCCCTACGTGGACTTCGACGTGGACAAGTGCGAACAGGCGGCGCTGACCGTGAATCCCAAGCTCGAGTTCCACCGCGTGTCCGCCACGACCGGCGAAGGCATGGACCGGTGGTATGAATGGTTGAAGAATCGCCTGGGAGGCCGCCGGACCGGATCATGACGCGACCGGCGCCCGATTTCCGCCGCAGGCTGGTGGTCGATGGCCTCGTCCAGGGCGTTGGATTCCGCCCCTTCGTCTTCAACCTGGCCGGCTCCGAAAACCTGACGGGGTTCGTCACCAACACAAGCGACGGCGTGGTCATCGAGATCCAGGGTCCGGTCGAGGCCCTGGATCGTTTTACCATTCGATTACTGGGCGAAGCGCCGCCCCTGGCGGATATCGTGTCGGTCACGACGAACCCTGTGGAGACCGAACCGTCCGTGGGCGCCTTCGAGATCCGGGCTTCGGTCGATGCGCCGGGCACCCGCACCCTGATCCCGCCCGACGTGGCAACCTGTTCCGACTGCCTGCGTGAAATCGGCGACCCGAGTGATCGCCGGTATGGGTATCCCTTCACCAACTGCACCAACTGCGGGCCGCGGTGGACGATCATCGGCCGCATCCCCTATGACCGGCCCCACACTTCCATGGCCCGGTTCACCATGTGCCCGGCGTGCCAGACTGAATACGACGATCCCGGCGACCGCCGCTTCCACGCCCAGCCCAACGCCTGTCCCCAGTGCGGGCCTCGCGTGTGGCTGCAGGACGAAAACGGGCCCGTGCAAGGCCACACCGACCCCCTTGATACCGCCGCGGGGCTGCTCGCTGTCGGCCGGATCCTGGCGGTCAAGGGCCTGGGTGGATTCCACCTGGCCGTCCAGGCGGACAGCGACAAGGCGGTTCAGCGCCTGCGCCGGTGCAAGAACCGGGAGGGCAAACCCCTGGCGGTCATGGCCGCGGATCTCGAGGTGGCGCGCAGCCTGGGGGTGGTTTCCGAAGCCGAAGAATCGCTTCTGACCTCGCCCCGTTCGCCCATTGTGCTGTTGGAAAAAATCGAGGGAGGAAACCTGGTCGCGGCCTCGGTCGCGGCCGGGCACCGGCGCCTGGGGGTCATGCTGCCCTACACCCCGCTTCATCATCTCCTGTTCGACAAGCTGCGCCCCCACGGCGTCACCACCCTGGTTATGACCAGCGGCAACGCCAGCGACGAACCCATCTGCCTGGGCAACGACGAGGCCATGACCCGCCTGAAAGGCATCGCGGATTCCTGGCTGCTGCACGACCGGGACATCGTACGCCGGGCCGACGACTCGGTGGTCCAGGATCTGGCCGATGGCGCCCTGTTGTTCCGCCGCAGCCGGGGTCACGCGCCCATGCCGATCCACCTGAAGGGCTCCCCGGCAACCGGTCCCGACATCCTGGCCGTCGGTCCCGAATTGAAGAACACGGTCTGCCTGTTGAAAGAGGATCGGGCCTTTCTCAGCCCCCACATCGGCGACCTGGAAAACCTCCAGGCTTTCGAATTTTTCACCGAAACGGTGGCCACGGTTCAGGATGTCCTCGAGTGCGAACCCCGGATCATCGCCCACGACCTTCACCCGGGATATTTCAGCACCCGCTGGGCGAAAGAGCAGACCTCACGGGGAGCGCAACTCGAACCGGTGCAGCATCACCACGCCCATCTGGCCGCGGTCCTGGCCGAGCACGGACTGACCGGTCCGGTCATTGGCCTGATCATGGACGGCACCGGTTACGGAACCGATGGCACCATCTGGGGCGGGGAGATCCTGGCCGGGGACCTTACGGGTTTCACCCGCCTGGGCCACCTGGATCCCGTGCCCCTGCCCGGGGGCGACGCGGCGATCCGCGCTCCCTGGCGCACGGCGGTCAGTTACCTCCGGCACACGTTCGGTGACGACCTTCCGGAACTGCCCTGGTTCGATGATCTGCCCGTGGCCGCGGTCGTCGAAATGCTGGACAAGGGGATCAACTCGCCCGTGACCAGCAGCTGCGGCCGCCTGTTTGACGCCGTGGCGGCCCTGACGGGCCGATGGCTGGAAATCCGCTACGAGGCCCAATCCGCCATCGAATTGATGGCCCTGACCAGCGGCGAAGAGGTGGCCGCGGCCGAGCCGTTTGGGGGGAATGCCCTCCTTGAGCCGCAAATTCAATCTTCAGATGGCGTTGAGAGTTTCATTGTTCCGGTCTCCGGGATCATCCGGGGAGTGGTCGAGGCTCTGGACGCCGGCGCAACGCTCCCCGAGATCAGCGCCCGGTTCCACCGCACGCTTCTGGATCTCTTCGTGGTCGGTGTCCTGGAAACCAGCGAACGGACAGGTCTGAAGGAGGTCGTCCTGGGCGGGGGCGTGTTCCAGAACGAGATCCTGCTGGGTGAGACCGTACGTCTTTTGCGGGAAGAAGGGTTCACCGTATTCCGCTCCATGCAGGTCCCGCCCAACGACGGGGCCGTGGCCCTGGGGCAGGCGGTGGTTGCCCGGGCGCGGCGGTCGGTGAAGGAATAGGTTGGGCCTTTGAAATTGTGTCTTGTTTTTGGTTTTGTTCCGGGTCGACTTGAGTTCATTGAACGCATATTATCGTTTAGATGGTGAATTTGTAAATACCCTAAATTATTTAGTTGTGCCTTCGAGAATGTGTCCGGCCCACCTCTTGCGGTTAACCGGGCATGGCTACCTCAAAAAACACCACCAA
>DAOWLV010000104.1 GCA_030643455.1 Candidatus Krumholzibacteriia bacterium
CATCGCCATTTACGGCGTTGCCAACATCGCCATGGTTACGGGAATATTTCCGGTGGTTGGCGTTCCCCTGCCTTTCGTCAGTTTCGGAGGGACCGCCATGATCGCGGCTCTGGCCTCGGTCGGGATCCTGTTGAACATCGAACGCGGTAGCCGTTCCTACCAGGTGTGGAAACGGCGCTGGGACCGGAGTGGAACCGCATGACCCCGAACCCGCCGGATGACACCTCCTCCACCGAACCGAAGGAATTGGTTCATCCCCCGGTTCGAATCCTGATCACCGGAGGGGGGACCGGGGGACATGTCTATCCGGGTTTAGCGGTGGCAGGGGCTCTGGAAAAGCTGGCGCCCGGTTCACAGGTGAGGTTTGCGGGCACGTCACGCGGTATCGAATCGGTCCTGGTGCCCAGGGCCGGTTACCGTTTCGCCACCTTGCCCGCTTCGGGTATTCGCGGCCTGGGTGGCCGGGCCAGGTTCCTGTTCCTGGTGAATTTTTTTCTGGGTTTTTTCCGCAGCGTGCTGATGTTTCTGGTATGGAGGCCACGGGTCGTGCTCGGCACCGGCGGTTATGTCAGCGCCCCGGTGATGCTTGCGGCCAGGGTGCTGGGCATCCCTTGCGCCCTGCAGGAGCAGAATGCCGTCCCCGGCTCGGCCAACCGCCTGGTTGGCCGCTGGGCCCGCCGGATCTATCTGGGCTTCGAAGCAGCGGGACGGAATTTCAAGGCCGACCGTTGCCGGGTGACGGGAAATCCGGTGCGGGCCGAATTCCTGGCCGCTGTCACCGATACCGAAACCGGGGACCCGAGGAAAGGAACCCATCTGTTGGTTTTCGGCGGCAGCAGGGGGGCTGCCACGCTCAATGCCGCGGTTACCGGGGCGGCGGAAACCTGGTGCGCCCGGCCGGACCTGTCGGTCTTGATCCAGACCGGACCCAAGGACCATGAGGCGGTGGCCGCTGCGTTTGACGCGGGCCCGGCAGACCGTTTCACGGTCGTGCCCTATATCGATGACATGGCTTCGGCCCTGCGGCAGGCCGATCTCGTGGTATCGCGGTCAGGCGCCATGACCCTGGCCGAACTTCAGTGCGTGGGACGTGCGGCCGTGCTGGTACCGTTTCCCTTCGCCACCGATGGTCACCAGCTGCGCAACGCCGAGGATTGCGCACAGGCCGGAGCGGCGGTGGTCCTGAAGGACGAGGCATGCGACGGCCCCGCCCTAGTTCACCTCGTGGATGAATTGCTGGGTGATCCGGCCCGGCTGCGTGGGATGGAGGAAGCCGCGGCACAACTGGCCCGTCCCGATGCCGCGGCGGTCATCGCCGCGGACTTGTTGCAACTGGCCGCCCGGTAGTCAGGTCGCGGCCACAGGGTGGCCGCAGAGAGGATATGTTTCTTGTTTCCCAACATGTTCCGCAATACCAGACACATCCATCTGGTGGCCATCGGCGGCATCGGCATGAGCGGTATCGCCGAGGTTCTCATCAACCTGGGATTCACTGTCAGCGGCAGCGATCTTCATGAGACACCCGTGACCGAGCGGCTGGCCGGGCTGGGTGCGAAGGTATTCATCGGACACGATCCGGACAACATCAGGGGGGCGGACGTGGTGGTCTGCTCCTCGGCCATCACCGGGGCCAACAGCGAGATCACCGCGGCGCGCAGCCAGAGGATTCCGGTCATCCGCCGGGCGGAAATGCTCGCCGAGCTCATGCGACTCAAGTATGGGATCACTGTGGCCGGTTCCCACGGCAAGACGACCACCACCAGCCTGGTGGCGGCGGTCCTGGGGGCCGGGGATCTGGATCCCACCGTCATCGTCGGCGGCCAGGTCAAGGCCATGGGCAGCAACGCGGTTCTCGGGGCGGGGGAGTACCTGATAGCCGAGGCCGATGAAAGCGATGGTACCTTCCTTCACCTGACGCCCACTGTGGCGGTGGTGACGAACATCGATTACGAACATGTCGATTTCTATCCGGATCTGGCTTCCCTGCGCGCCGCCTTCGACGAATTCCTGCTGAGGGTGCCTTTCTACGGCGCCTGCGTTCTGTGCAGCGATGATCCTGAAGTCCGCGCCCTGATGCCCCACCTGGACCGCAAGATCATCACCTACGGCCTGCAAGAGGAGGCGGAAGTCCGGTCCGATCCGGGCACTATCGTCACTGGTGATTTCGGTCAGGAGGCCGTGGTCTGGGCCTGGGGTCAGGAATTGGGTACGATACGTTTACGTCTTCGCGGTCGGCACAACCTCCAGAACGCCTTGGCCGCGGTGGCGGTCGGTCTGGAACTGGGCATTCCGTTCGACAGGATCGCCGCCGGACTGGCCGGGAGCCTGGGTGTGGGGCGGCGCTGCGAGGAGCACGGGGAGCACGGCGGTGTCCTGGTCCTTGACGATTACGGGCACCATCCGACCGAGGTGCTGGCCATCATGGAGGTGGCCCACGATTTCGGCCGCCCGGTGGCGGTACTCTTCCAACCGCACCGGTATTCCCGCACACAGGTTTTTGCCCGTGAATTCGCCGATGCCCTGGCCACGGCCCAAACCATCGGCCTGATGCCCGTGTATGCGGCGAGCGAGGAACCGTTACCCGGGGTGGACAGCGGCCTTGTCGCCGGCCATCTGGCCGACAAGGGACTGCACCGGGTCACCCTGTTGCCCGGGGCTGTGGGGATCGGCGCCTGGCTCGATGATCGAGTGGCTCCCGGCAGCCTGATCCTGATCCTCGGGGCGGGGGACATCGGTCGCAGGGTTCCCGAAATCTGTGCCCACCTCGACCGAAGATGCGGGCCGTGAATCGTTTCGCCGTTCGGCGCGCGCCACGGCGTTCACTCACCGGGCTGATATTGAAGATCGGTGCGGGGGTTGGGTTCCTGGTTGCGGCCGGCCTCGGTGTCTGGTGGCTGTTGACCTCGCCCACTTTCGCTGTGGCCCGGGTGGAGTCGGGCTCCTACCGCTTCACCTCCCAGGTGGAACTCGAGACCGCCCTTGCCGATTTCCTGGGCTGCAACATCTGGACACTTTCCACCGACGAGATCACTGGCAGGTTGGCGGACTTTCCCTGGGTGCGGGATCTGCAGGTCCGCCGCTCGCTGCCCAATACCATCGAAATAGATTTCCGGGAATGGCGCCCCCTCTGGCAGGTATCCGAAATTCGGGGTGCCGGAACCAGGAGCCTGCGGCCACTGGTCCTGGTCGAGGATGGGCGAATCCTGGAGTTTCCCGCCAACGTCGTTTTGGCCGGTTTGCCGGTGCTCGTCGGAGTGCCTGCCGTCCGCGAGGGTGAAGGAGGTGTTCTGAGGGTAGACAGTAACCACATGACTCAAATCACGGAACTGATTTCCGCCATGGAAGATGCGGGTCTCGAATCGGTCAGCCCGGTAGATTTTGTCGTGGCTGGTGACGAAGGATACGCTATCGTCCTGCAAGACAAGCGTGGCATCCTGATGGTCGGCAGGGAGGAATTCTCCGACCGTCTGAACCGCTACATGACCGCCCGTGACCATCTCGATCCTGGACTTGAAATCGACCTTCGTTTCAAGGACAGGTTGACAGTCAGGAAAATGGTCGAGCATTGACGGCAGTGACCGGCTTTCGACTGCCGGATCGAACTGGAGCGGGCAGGCCAAAGACATGACATGAAGGAGCCGGCATGAGTCAAGGAAGACTGATTGTCGCTTGTGATTTCGGCACGACCACCTTTCGCGCCCTCGTCACGGAGACCACCGAGAACGGAGACCTGGAAGTCGTCGGATTCTCGGAGGAAAAGGCGGAGGGTTTTCAGGACGGGGACTTCGTCGACCTGGGCAAGGGCAGCCGCTGCATCGCCCGCACCATGCGACGTCTCGAGGCCGAGTCGGATATCTACGTCTCGGGATTCACCTACACCATTTCCGGTTCTCATCTGCATAGCGTCAGGGCGACCGCCCAGGTTCCCATTGGCCCCGCTCCCCGCCCCATCCGCGAATCCGATCTCGCCGAGGCGCGGAGTCGCGCCCGTTCCATGTCCATCCCCTTCGATCAGAAAATTCTCACGGTCACGCCGGTGGAATACGCGGTGGACCGTGTTCGGGGCATCGTCGATCCCCTGGGCCGGATGGGCAGCCAGCTGGAGATGCAGGCGCACTTGATCACGGGTTCGCGCAGCGTCATTCACAACCTTGAAAACGCCATCGAAACGGCCAAGTACAAACCTCTCGGCGAGGAAGTCGACATCCTGGCGGCGGGCACTTCACTGTTGCGGGCAACGGATCTGGAGCAAGGTGTCATTCTCATCGATGTCGGTGGGTTGGCGACCAACTGGGCGGTCTACCGCAAGGGAGCGATCGTCGCCAACGGGATGGTTCCCCTCGGCGGTGATCATCTGACGGCGGACCTGGCCCATGGCCTTCGGGTCACCAGCAAGGAGGCCGAAAGGGTCAAGGTCACGCGTGGTGTCGTGCTGCGCAGCCTGGTGGAGGAGGTTTCCATCCAGGTCCTGTTCGAGGAGGATCGTCCCGAGGAAACCCCGGGGCTGATCGCCGCCATCCTGGAGCCGCGGGTGGAGGAGATATTCACCCATGTGAAAAATGATTTCGGCGACCTGCGTGAACTGGCGGGCCTGGGGGCCGGGGTGGTTTTGACCGGAGGTGGAAGCCGGTGCCAGGGCACCGGCCAGCTCTGCGAGGAAGTGTTCGATCTGCCCGTGGAACAGCGCCACCTGCCGGACCGCCTGATCGGCGCCGACAGGCTTCCCGATGGCCAATGGGCTTCGGTCCTGGGTTTGAGCATGTGGGCGGCCCGGGACGCCGGAGGTTCCGGCGAAAGCGAGGACCGAAACGGTAACGGGGGATTATTCAACCGGTTACGGGATATATTTCGGGGACCCGATGATGACGATGCCATGGTCGCGGAAGGCTGATGACCCCGAAATGCGCCTGAAGGACTGGAAATCACGGATTAATGTTAAAATCAGGCAAAATAGTGCTTGGCTGTCCGGGCAGGATGTGCTAGTTAAGAACAAGACACATTTTTGCACGGTCATTTACCCAACTCAAGGAGGAGGCGGGTTTCATGATGTTTGAATACGCAGACGACATCGAACGTTTGGCGGATATCAAGGTGGCGGGAGTCGGAGGAGCCGGCGGAAACGCTGTCGGACGCATGATCGAAGCCGGTCTCACCGGCGTTGAATTCCTCGCCATCAACACCGACCTGCAAGCCCTCAAGGATTCCCAGGCCCACCAGTCCATGCAGATCGGAGCCCAGCTCACCAAAGGGCTGGGTTCGGGGGGTGATCCGACCCGGGGCAAAGCCGCCGCCGAAGAAGACCGTGACCAGATCGCATCGGCCCTTGACGGGGCCGATATGGTTTTTGTGACCGCCGGAATGGGCGGGGGCACCGGTACGGGGGCCGCACCGGTCATCGCGGAAATCGCACGAAACCAGGGCGCCCTGACTGTCGGCATCGTCACCAAGCCGTTCGCTTTCGAGGGCATGGTCCGCATGAACCAGGCCCTGGCGGGCATTGAGGAGCTCAAGGAAGCCGTCGATACCCTGATCCTGATTCCGAATCAGCGCCTGCTGGAAGTCGTTCCGCCGAACACCGCGATGCAGGAAGCTTTCCGTATCGCCGACAACGTTCTCTACGAAGCGACCCGCGGCATCTACGAGATCATCGCCCGCCACGACCACGTGAACCTCGATTTCGCCGACGTGCGTTCGGTGATGAAGGGCATGGGCGAGGCAATGATGGGAACCGGCCGGGCCGAGGGTGAAAACCGCGCGGTCGAGGCGGCCAAGGCGGCCATCAGTTCGCCCCTGCTGGAAAACGTCGACATCCACGGCAGCAAGGCCGTTCTGGTCAACGTCCTGGGCAGGGAGGTCGGGCTCGAGGACACGGCTTCGGCCATGCAGTGGATCCAGGACGCGGCCGGCCCCGATGCTCATGTCATCTTCGGCTACGGCAACGATGAATCCATGGGCGACACCCTGCAGGTGACGGTCATTGCCACGGGTTTCAATCCCGAATCCATCAAGCGTCGGCCCGCTGCGGTGGTCGAAGCCATCGTTCCTGCGGATCCGCCCCCGGTAGAGGAGGTTTTGCAGACCGAACCTTTCGAGGCCACCGAGGCCGATGACAGGGTTTCAGCCCTGATGAATGATCTCACCGAGGCCATGGATGAATCTCCGGTCGTTCCTGATCCCGAATGGTCCGAAGCCAAGGTTGTTGGGCAGGAGCTGGTCGTTGGGCAGGAGCGAGGCGCTGGACAGGTGGGCGAATCGTCCGAAGGTTTCCTGGTGCGTGCGGCTGCCGGTGGCGGGTCCGATGTGGATCTGTCACCCGACCCGTTGCCGGTGGCGGAATCCGGCCATCCTTCTGCGGCTGTCACCGAAGAAACTCCCCAACCCTTTCTGCGTCCGGTCGGAACGCGAAGCATCGGCGAAGTGGAGACCCCCGCTTGGCCTGCCAGGCCTGTCCCGGTGAGCCGTTCGGTTGCCGCGGGCATCGGCCCGGACAATCCCAAGGACGATCTCATGGCTCCGGCTTACACCCGGAAGTATATGGACTGATATGTCTCTGTGGGGGAGATTCCTCGGCAACCGGCGAAATCGGGCGTGCGCCGAAGGCGTTGCTCTCCTGGAAAAGGGACAGTACGGTGAGGCCGTTGTCCTGCTGCGCGAAGCGGCCCTGGGATCTTCAGATCATCCTACCGGCTCCTTGGCTTCATTCCACTTCCGCCAGGCCCTTGTCGCCCAGGGCCGCCGGCATTTGCGCGCCACTGAATATGTGGATGCCATTTCCTGCTTCGCCGAAGCAGTCAAGCTGTGGGACCCTTATCCCGATTTACACTGTCTCCATGGCGCCGCCCAGGGCTTGAACGGTGATTGGGAAGCCGCCTTGGTGGGAGCCAAGGCAGCTCTGAGGCGCAATCCCGACTATTCCGAAGCCCGGCTCCTGGAAACCGTGGCCTTTCAAAAACAGGAAAGGCTGGCCGAGGCCGCTCTCAGCCTTTCGGCCCTGGTTGAATCCGGCCGGCGGGTGGAACACTGGCTGATCAGCGGCCTGGAAGGGAAGACCCTGTTCACGGCAGAAGACCTGCCTGCCGATCTGGAGCGCCTGCTGGTCAGTTCCCTGAGCGGCCAATCCGAAAAGGAAGAAGTTGCCGCGGCGGTGGCCCAGTGCCGGGCCGGGCACTGGCAGGAGGGGCTGGCCCGGTTTGGCGACCTGGTCAAGAAGCGACCCCGGTATCCCGATTATCGCACCCGGCATGCCGCGGCCCTGTTCCATCTCGGGCGCAACGAGGAGGCCCTGGCCGAGGCCGATGCCGCCCTTGCCCTGAACGAGACCTACCGGACCGCGATCAATCTGAAGGGGCTGATCCTGGCCGACGAGGGACGTCTGAGTGAGGCCCGTGAATTCCTGGAGGCTGCCGACATCGCCTCGGCGCAGGGCAAGTCGGCCGGTGCCTACGAGGAGCTTTTCGGGGCCTATCTTCGCGGGGTGTTGGCGCTGCTGGGCGGCGAGATGCGGCGGGTGGCAGAACTTCTGGAGGAATGGAGCGACCTGGCCAAGAACTTCGCGAGGGCGGAGTTGCTGCTCGCTGCCGCGGAGGATCTTCTGGGCAGGAGTGACGACTGCGGCCGACGCTTGTCCCTGCTGGCCGCAGAGTGGACGGCGGAGCCCATCTATTTTTTCCTTCTTGCCAGCCATTATCTGGGTTCCCGGCGCTTCGAGGAAACTGCCGATGCCATCGGTCGCTGGCCTGCGGGTTCATCGGACCCGGATCGGCGGCCCCTGTACCTGGAGGCTCATCTTGCCCTGGATCAGGGCCGGGTGCCGGAACTGCCGGATCCCGACCTGGCGATTGAATCTTCCCCGGATCAGGACGACGATCTTCACCTCGGCCCGCGAGCCTGGATCTTTCTGACTGCCCGGGCCGAATTCAGGCAGGGAAACGGAACCCGCGCCTGGCGTATCTGTGAGGATCTGATCACCGCGGGATTTGCCACGGAAAAGGTCGTCAGGCTTCAGTTGGAAGCTGCCTCCCTGGTACCGGATGCCGTTCCGGAGGGCTGGAAACCCCCCAAAGTCCTGCCCGATTCGTGTATTCCGGGGATCGTGCACTACGAGGTGGGCAGGGATGATGGCGACAGACCGGCCACGCTGCTTGAAAAGTACAATGAGGTCCATCCCGAACAGATCAAGGCCCTGTGGTTGAGCCCGGCCTTCTGGCTGGATCCGGTCCGGAACTGGATCGCTTGACCGGCTGGGAAAATTTCAGGCAGGTTGGTTCCCGGTCCTTGTTCACTGAGCCACTTTTTTGGCCATGAGTTTGTCGACTTCCACAACCAGTTTGTCCAGGTCATAGGGTTTGCTCATGTACACATCGGCCTGATACTGGAAACCCCGCATGCGGTTCCTCTCATCCTCGCTGGCGGTGAGGATGATGATGGGCACTTCGGTGGTGTTCATGATGCTGCGGACCCGCTTGAGGAACCCGAATCCGTCCATGACGGGCATCATCAAGTCCAGGATGACGCAATCCGGAAGCTCGGCCCGGACGGATTGGAACCCCTCGGCGCCATTTTCGGCCTCGCTGACCTCGTAACCACGGTCTTCCAGCTGAAGCTTCAGGATACGACGCAAATCGGGGTCGTCTTCGACGACCAGGATTCGGGGTTTCGCGACTTCGGTCATGGCAGTATCTTTCCCTTCCCGGAAATGATGGGCCAACTTGCATATCCCTGCCTATGGGAAGGCGGGAACTCCTGGCCGCTTTTCCTGTATTTGAACAGCCTGCAACAATTTTCGACCGTTTGGGCAGCAACTTGAACTCTTATAAGAGGATCTGACATTCATGGATTCAACTTTCGGTTTCAGGGAAAAGGGCCAAACCAGGGTGGTGCCGGGGTGGCCAGGTCTTTTCCTGGGAGCGGTACTTTTCGTCATGTTTGCGGGTGCCCTGCCAGCAGGCATCGTCCAGGCACAGGCACAGGC
>DAOWLV010000454.1 GCA_030643455.1 Candidatus Krumholzibacteriia bacterium
CACGAAGATGAAGTCCTGCGCGGGGAGCGTCATCTCGAAGGTCCTGACCGTCTCGGCCCCTCGCTGCTTGACCTTCAAGTCCACCGACAGCCGGAAGTTGCCCGGCTTCGTCTCCCAGGTCTCGTCCAGGTCCGCGCCCTCCAGATCGCCCTCGCCGATGATCTGCCGCTGGCGCAGCTTCACCCGCACCTGATTGCCCGGTTCGTCCACCAGTTCGCCGGTCACCCACGGCACACCGGTCCCGTAGAGCCACTGGTCGAAGAACCAGTCCAGCGGCTTGCGGTGCGCCTCCTCGAACGCGTCCTGGAAATCCTTGCAGGTGACGACCTCGCCCGCGTGGCCCTCGGCGAACTCGCGCACGGTCTTGAACCAGACCGTATCCCCCACCTGATGGCGAAGCATGTGCAGGACCCACGCGCCCTTCTCATACAGCAGCGGGCCGGCGTCTGACTCGAAACAGGACGTCTCCTCATCGGGTTCCAGCGAGGCGAGCAGCACCGCCTCGGCCTGTTCTCTCATGGCATCGCGCAGGCCGTCGGGGCCCTCGTTGTGTTCACGCCAGAGCGCCTGCGAGTATGTGGCGAAGCCTTCGGCGAGGAACTCGGACTCGGTGCAGAGTATCAGGCTGCCCCACCAGTTGTGGGCGATCTCGTGGCCGAAACTGGTGTAGGGAATGAAGGGCAGCCGCAGGACCTGGCCGCCCAGCAGAGTGTAGGACGGCATCCCGTAACCCGTGGGAAACCAGTTCTCGACGGTGGCGAACTTGGTGTAGGGATACGGCCCGATCATCTCCTCGTACATGGCGATGTAGGCCTTCGTGCGCTCCATGTAGGTGGCGCGCAGCCGGGCGTCGTCCTCGAGGAAAAAAGTGTAGCTGATCACGCCGCCAGTCACGGGTTCCTCATGGACGAAATAACGGTTGGCGATGAGGTTCACCCCGTCGGAGGGGTTGGCCGCAACCCAGCGGGTCCGCAGGCGGCCATTGTTCTCGGCGTGTTCTGTTCGCTGGCCCTGGGTCACGGTCTCGAAACCGGCGGGCGTGTCGATCTTCAGATCGTAGGTGGCCATGGTGTTTTCCGCCCACGGCAACCATTCGGCCATGGACGACAGGTAGATTCCCTCTTCGCCGATGGTGGCGGTGATTTCGTTGCCCACGTTTTCCCGGGAAAAGACCACGTCGTCCACCGGTTCGTGGAAAGTTCCCTTGTAGACGAGGGTCAGACTTCCACCCTTGGCTGCCAGGCCCAGCTGTTCCAGATCCAGGCGTTGGAAAGGTCCGTCCTCATCCTCGACCTGGGTCACGGACTGGCCCGGAGCGGCGGTCGCCCCGTCGCCGCCCTTTATGATATTCACGTGCAGGCCGTCTCCGAGCCGAAGATGATCCAACCCCGCGGGGATCACCAGATTGTCGGTGATCCGGACGGTGTGGTTATCGATCCCGAAGTAGATATCGACCTGGTGGGCAATCACCGGCGCCTGACCCGCCGCAAGGATCGGTATCAGGAGAAAACCGGTCATCAGCACCGGCAGAAGCGCTTTGCGCACTGAAAAGGAAAAAATCCCTGCCATGAACGATGCTCCTTGAGGGGGTACCCGGGTCAAGTGGATGTGAACACCGGAAAAGGAGAAAAATATCCGGAAAAAAGGTCGGACGAAAAATAATCCTTTGACCCCCGTGGGGGCAAGTTTCCTGTCTGGGAGGTGTTGAAAAACTCGTTCTGGCGTCAGATGCTGCCAGGCCGACAAGTCCACTTCACTTCCAGATAGCGTGCTGCCACAACCTGGCCTGGCGATTAGCTGGAAAAGTCCCCCCGGGGGGTCCCCGATTGTGCCGTTTTATGAGGATTTATTATTGCATCGGCTTGGTCCGCACCGACCCTCTGCCGAAGGTAAAAAAAATGGGCGAGAGCCGCAGAGAGGTCGCGGCCCCCGCCCCGGGGGATATCCAGAAGAAAAATGTCAGCTGATCGAGCGCAGTTTGGGCTTTTCGGCAGTGGTTTCGTCGACCGCCTGGCCCACCTTCAGGACGAAGCAGTTTTCACCCCGGCTGTATGCCAAACCCAGCACCAGACCGAAAATTGCGTGCCCCATCAGGCTGGGCAGCATGCTTGTGGCGGCGGCCACGTTCCAGTTCACGCCCAGGCCCATGCCCATGAACAGGGGCATCAGGGTCAACGGACCGAGAACCCACCAGGCGACCCCGTAGACCATGCCTGCGGTCAGGCCGCTGATCTTTCCGGTCACCGCCGGACCCACGAGCAAACCGAAGCTGCCGCCGATGCCGGCGCTGATGACCATATGCACCAGGAAACCCACCACCGCGTTGGGATAGCCGACCATCTTGCCGATCATCGGCAGGACGCCCATGAAGGCCATCATTATTCCGAAAACCACTCCACCCATCAGTCCGCCGATGATTCCATGCTTGATTCTGTTGGCGATCATTGTTCTCCTCCTTAGACTATTGTTCAGGTCCACCCAACGGGCGGATCTTGTTTTCCAGAACTGTCGGTCACATGGTGAGTGCACGGGGCCGGTGGTTTGTTACAGTAAATTTTTTCGATCAGGAGTTTACCGATCCCATGTTGTTCGCCGTGGCGCATGATGGATTCGCCCGCCCGGAATTCCTGGACCTTCTCAGGACCAGGGACGAAGGCGCCATGCAACGCCTGGTCAGTGCCTATCTGCCCCAGATCCTCAGGGCGGCACGAGGCGCGGGGCTCAATCCCCAGAATGCCGAGGATGTCTGCCAG
>DAOWLV010000351.1 GCA_030643455.1 Candidatus Krumholzibacteriia bacterium
ACGGCGGCCACCCGGGTGGGCGAAGTCGTTTCGGTGCACGTGATCGCGCGTCCGCACGCCAACGTCGACGCGGTGATCCCGTTGGGTCGCCAGGCCGAAGCGTAGGCCGGTCGTGAATCTCGCGAAAGTGCTCGGGCGGGTGGTGGCCACCCGCAAGGAAGAGAGCATCGAAGGCTTGAAATTGCTGATGCTGGGCGCCGCCGGGCCGGACGGCAAGCTGACCGGTTCCACGGTGGTGGCCGTCGATGCGGTCGGCGCCGGAGAGGGTGAATACGTGCTTTACGCCTCGGGTTCGTCCGCCCGGCAGACGGTGATGACCGACGGAAAACCCGTCGATGCGGTGATCATGGCGATCGTGGACAGCTGGGATATCGACGGCGAGGATCGATACCGAAAAGGCGATGACTGATGCGACGTCTGACCGATCAGCAGGTCGACCGGATCGCGCGCGGTCTGGCCTCGAGACTGGGGACAGGGACGTCTCCAATAGCGGAGGATCCCGGGGTGGCCAGGGAAGGCTCCCCGGGGGCTTCGCCCGCGGCCGTTGTTGCGCCAATCGAAGGGTTCGGACTGGGGGAAGGCGTCTACGACACGGTCGATGCCTGCGTCAGCGCTGCGGCGGCGGCATTTCGCAACCTGAGTGCCGCCAGCCTGTCCAAGCGCGGCGAGATCATTGCCGCCATCCGCGATACCATGCGCCTCCACGGTGACGAACTGGCGCGGCTGGCCTGGGAGGAAACCGGGCTAGGCCGTTACGAAGACAAGGTCATCAAGAATTCGCTTGTTACGGAAAAAACGCCGGGCACGGAGGCCCTCCGACCCGAGACCACAACCGGTGACAACGGATTGACCCTGATGGAGTGGGCGCCCTTCGGGGTGATCGGCGCCATCACGCCGACGACCAATCCCACCAGCACCGTCATCTGCAACACCATCGGCATGCTGGCCGCGGGCAACAGCGTGGTGTTCAACGTGCATCCCGGCGCCGCGAGGTGTTCCATGGCCACGGTTAGGCTGATCAACCGGGCGGTTATCGCCGCCGGTGGCCCGGCCGACCTGGTGACGGCAGTGGCCCGGCCGACCATCGAATCGGCCACCCAGTTGATGCATCACGAAGGGGTCGACCTGCTGGTGGTGACCGGAGGACCGGGAGTGGTGGCCGCGGCCATGAAATCCGGCAAGCGGTCGGTGAGCGCCGGTCCGGGCAATCCACCGGTGGTGGTGGACGCGACGGCCGACATCGCCAAAGCGGGCCGGGACATCGTCTTCGGTGCGGGCTTCGACAACAACATCATCTGCGTGGATGAAAAAGAGGTGTTTGTCGTCGCGAGTGTGGCGGATGACCTGATCGCCGCCATGCGTGAAAACGGCGCCTACCTGGTCGACCAGGCGGAGATGGCGCGCCTCGAAAAGGAGATCTTCGCCGAAAACCGGGGACCGCGTACGCACGGGGTGATCAACAAGGACCTGGTGGGCAAAAACGCGGGCGAGATCCTGGGTCGGATCGGCATTACCGCAGGACCGGAGATCCGGTTGATCATCGCCGATGTGCTGGAGGATCATCCCCTTGTCTGGACCGAACAACTGATGCCGGTTTTGCCGATCGTGAGGGTGCCGGACGTGGACCGGGCCATCGCCCTGGCCAAGGAGGCCGAACATGGTTTCGGACATTCGGCGTCGATGCACTCGCGCGACATCGAGGCGCTGAGCCGCATGGCCCGCGTCATCGATACGAGTATCTTCGTCAAGAACGGCCCGATCGTGGCGGGTCTGGGTGCCGGCGGCGAAGGGCACACCAGTTTCACCATCGCCAGCCCGACGGGCGAGGGCCTGACGTATCCCGTCAGCTTTTCGCGCCGCCGCCGTTGCGTGATGGTCGACCACTTCAGGATCGTGTAGGTGATGATGAACCAGGCTCTCGCACTTCTGGAATTCAACAGCGTGGCCGCCGGTGTGCTGGCGGTCGACCGAATGCTCAAGCAGGCGCCGATCGCCTTGCTGCGCTGCGGTTCGGTGCACCCCGGGCGTTACCTGGCCCTGGTCGGTGGTTCGGTGGCCAGCACCGGGGAGGCCCATGCGGCGGGCATCCAGTCGGCCTGCGACCAGGGGGTGCTGACCGACGAAATTTTCCTGGCTGATCCCCACCCGTTGCTGGCCGCGGCGGTCACCGGTGAAAGGGCCGCCCCGCAAGGGGAGGCGGTGGGCGTCATCGAGGTATCAACTTCCCCGGGCCTGTTGCGGGGCGTTGACGCCGCACTCAAGGGCGTCCCGGTGGACCTGGTGGAAATCCGCTTGGCCGACGATCTGGGCGGCCGCGCCCTGGCGGTTTTCGACGGGTTGCTGCCCGACGTGCAGGAGGCCCTGGCCCTGGCTGGCGGCCGCCTCGGCGAATGCGCGGTCCTGTGCGGGTCCTCGCTGCTGCCGCGGGTCGATGAGACCCTGCGCGAAGTACTGGCCGAAGGTACCCGCTTCACAGACTGCGCGGTGCGGGTGCCCGAAGGCGCCGAAACGGTGGAGGGGTAACTCGTGTTCCTGGGCAAGGTGATCGGACGGGTCGTGCCGGCGGTGGTCTACGAAGGCCTCGCCGGAGTGCCCCTGTTGTGGGTGCAGCCCCTCGACAAGAACAGCCGGCCCGAGGGGTATCCCATGGTCTGTGCCGACGGCACCCGCATGGCCGGCCCCGGTGAGATCATCTACTGGGAAGCCAGCCGCGAAGCCGCCCTGACCCTCACGCCCTCGTTTGTCCCGGTGGATCACGCGGTGGTCGGAATCGTGAACGACATCCAGATCGATATCCTGGAGGATGCCCCATGATCCTCGCGCGGGTAACAGGCAGGATCACCTCGACCATCCATCATCCGGCCATGGCAGGGCGAAGCCTGCTGGTCCTGGACAAGATTGACCCGAAAGGTCAGCCGACCGGGGGTTATCTCATCGCTGTCGATACCGTTGGAGCGGGCGCGGGGGAAACGGTGCTGGTCCTGGATGAGGGCAACGGCGCGCGGCAGATCCTGGGCGGGGCCGATTTGCCGGTGAGGTCGGTCGTGGTAGGGATCCTGGACTACCTGCCGGGTTGATGGTTGGCTGCCGTTTCCAGTGGCTCTGAACTCGTGTCTCGGTGGAGCTGCCGGGCGATGGCGCGATGACGCGATGACGACACACTATCAAGCGGTGCGCCTGAGTTGAATCCCGCCTCCCCGCTCATGCCACAACCGGTGGCAGGTAGCGCAGAGGGTCACCAGGTTATCCGCCTTGTTGCTTCCTCCCTTTTGTCTTGAAACGATGTGGTGCACTTCTAGGAACCGGGTTCGCCCGCAACCCGGGGCCTGGCAGCGGTGCTTGTCCCTTGCAAGCACCTCCCGGCGCACCCGCGGAGGGATTGTGGTCGTGTTGCGACCTCCGTGTTCGCAGACCGCGGCATCGCAGCGCATTCTGTCGGACTCGGCTTTACTCAACTCGCGCTCACCCGCGTCGGTCTGGACGGTCATCCGGCCCGTGGCTGCATTTTCATGGACGTGGATCTGCACCGGCGGTCGGCTTGAAATGTCCCCCCGGGGGAACTTTTGGCCATGTAACTCCTTTGTTTCCAACAAAGCTGCCAGCGCTTCCAGTATCAACTCGGCCCGGTCAGATGGTACGCCCCCCAATTTATGAAGCCGCTCAACCAGGGCCGACCTCCGCGCCTCTTGTTCCGGAGTCAGGTCCATCTGGAAGCGTACGGGCAGCTCTCGCGGCGCCACCACCGGCGGCGATGAAGGAAGCAGCTCACCCTGGCCCGGATCAACCTTGGCCGCGC
>DAOWLV010000063.1 GCA_030643455.1 Candidatus Krumholzibacteriia bacterium
CACCTCCAAGTCATCCAGCCACCACCACAGTGGCCGGAACAGCGCCAGTCAAGGCGCTACGCGCCATGCCTGGCGCACAAAGAAAAAGCGCGGATGCCTCAAGCACCCGCGCCTTTCTCCCGTCGCCGGGAGGATATAAAAAAGACTGCCCTAGCTGTCGGCGGACTCCTTGTCGGTAGTGGCGACCTTCTTGGCCTTGGTTTCCACCTTCTTGTCGTAGTCGGCCTTCAGCGCGTCGGCGTCCTGGCCGCAGCAGCCCTTGCCGGCATCCATGGAAGAGGCGCAGCACTTGTGCATGTCGCCCTTCACCTCGGCGGAAGCCTTGTGGTAGGCAACCTTCTGGTCGAAGCTGGCCTTCAGCACGTCGGCTTCCTTGCCACAGCAGCCCTTGCCGGCTTCCACGGCGGCGACGCAACACTTGCCCATGTCGGCAACGGCGGCTTCGCAGGCGGCCTTATCGGCACAGTTTGACTGGTAGCTGGCGTAGGAAGCCTTGAGGGCGTCAGCATCCTTGCCGCAGCAGCCCTTGCCGGCCTGGGCGGACTCGATGCAGCACTCGCCCATGCTGGCCTGCTTGGCGGCGGTCTTGCACTGCGTTCCGCCGGCCACGGCGAAGGAGGAGATCATCACGACCAGGGCGACGGCCATTATCATTGCGTAAGAGAATCGTTTCATTTCAATTGTCCTTTCTAGACTCCGGCGGATCTGGCCGGGTGCAAAAGCCTGGGGATGGTTCTCCCCTTCTTGGCTACCACTTTCGGTGGATAGGGATTATGTCCTACCGAAGAAGTATATGTTCGGTTCCCAAAACAGCCACTTTAAAATGAAAAAAATGTTGCCGCTCTTTACCCGGGTTATTCTGCCCGGGTGGCCGGCGGGGGTGCCCCCGAGGGAACTTTTAAAGCATAACACAATGAAATATAAGGGTGTTATATTATTGAGCTTCAATTTGCCCACCCACAATTCAGAAGCACAACCTTCAGGTGCAGGTAAGCCGTGCCGATACATGGAGAAATTGAATTGCTTTTCAATCGACCTGAACAGGAGCCCCGGTGTCGCCAAAAAATGCCCTAACCGCCGTTTTGACGACATTTCTCCTTCTGGGAACTGTCATCGCCGTGCTGCCCGCCGGCGGTAATACGGCCCCTGTAGAGGTTTCAGCACCCGATACGGAGACCATTGCCGTCGATGAGGATGATCTGGAAGGCCGTCGCCTGGTCTGGTCCTATTTTCAGGCCTTGGCTGAACGCGAAGACGTCATGATCATCGACGTGCGGAGCGATTTCCTGCCCGCGGCGGGCGATCCCCCCGGTCTGAAAAAGGTGCATCCCATCCCGCTGGAAATATTTCTACCCAATTTCGTCGCGAACAAGGCCAACCAGGACAAGACTTTGTTGATTTTTGACGAATCCGGTCTCGAACTCCGCCGCCTTCAGTTTCACCTCCAGAAATACGGCTTCGATGACTACTTTTTCCTGGAGGGCGGAGCCGAAGGTGCCCTGGGATCACGTAACAACCGTAGCTGAACTGACTTAACCTGTTGGGTCGACACCACTTCCGGTGTCGGTCTTTTTTTTGGAAAATATCTGTAATAAATCTCCCGCCGGGCCCACTCACTCATGTCGCAAGCAATCCGGAATCTTCCGGTTAAAGGCCACCAGGCCAGATAAATGAGGAGCAGGGCCATGTACGAGGTGGAACAGAACATCGACCGGCGCAATGACCAGGCGCTCAAGCACTACCTAGGCATGATCTCCCGGTACGATCTGCTGACGCGTGAGGAAGAGGCCGAGCTGGCCACCAAAATCCGCGCCGGCGACAAGGAAGCCCTGGACCATATGGTGAATGCCAACCTGCGTTTTGTCGTCAGTGTGGCGAAGAAGTACCTCAATCGCGGACTGAGCTACATGGATCTCATCGCCGAAGGCAACGTGGGACTGATCACCGCCGCCAAGCGGTTCGATGAGAGGCGGGAGTTCCGGTTCGTCACCTATGCTGTCTGGTGGATCCGGCAGACCATCCAGACCGCCCTGCAGGACCAGACCCGGACCGTGCGTTTGCCGGCCAACCGGGCCCGGGAAGCGACCAAAATCAACAAGGTCGAGCGCAAGCTGGAGCAAAAGAAGATGGGAGTGGTTCTGGACGAGGAACTCTCCGAGTTGGTCGATATAGCTCCGCGCAAGGTGGCGCGGATCAGGGCAACCGGGCGGCCGAACATCTCCATCGACGAATCGGCGCACGAAAACAGCCCCTCCCTGGCCGAAAGCCTCAGCAACCCGAACGAAGTGCTTCAGCCCGACGGGTATGAACGCGAAGCCATGAATCTGGTGCTGGATGAGGCCCTGAACGAGCTGAACGACCGGGAGCGGCACATCATCCAGCGGTACTACGGCCTGGGATCCCACCCCCGGCAGTCGCTGGAAGTGATCGGAAAATCCATCATGCTTTCCCGGGAACGGGTCAGGCAGATCAGGAATCGAGCCTTCGCCAAGATCCGTGATTGTTACCGTGGGCAGGTGCTGGCCGAATTCCTCGGCTGAGCTTCAATCGTGTGATCATGGCAAAAAAAGGCCCGGGCCAAGCGCCCGGGCCTTTTTATCACCAGCCGGTCCTCTGGGACAAACGCGAGGGGGATCGGTTTGGTCGGTCCAGAAAATTGACCGGCTGGAGAATCAATGGGTTAAAACAGGAGGCCAAGATCGCTACCGACTCCACGGCGAATCGTTTTCCAGGGGGGCATGTTTCCCGAATCACGATTCGATCGCGGCCGGTTCATTCCTTCCAGATGGGACCCTGATGGTGACCAGGTGATTAAGAATCCCAATTGAGTCAGACGAAATGAAACGCGACTTGCTTGACCTCCCGTTTTGTGATTTTGCCGACGGGGTGCGCCAGCTACTCACATGGGTGAAAAAAGCAATTTTCCCGAAACCGCGCCTGAGGGAGACCTGAAGGTTACCTGAGGGATTGCCGATTCAATCTCTAGTTGTTATTTTACAATGGATTACAGGATCAGAAAAAATCAGAAAAATCTTCCAGAAGCATGAGATCGCCGGCCATGTTGTCCGTCCGGGGGTAGATGATCTCGTCCCCGTCGGGCGAAAGCGCCAGTCCGGAGCCCGCCAAACCTGGTAATTCGGTCAGAAAAGACGATTCTCCGGTGGCCAGATCGTGGAACATGAGAAAAGCGCTGCCCTGGACCCGCATGACCCAGGCGATCCACTCCACCGCGCTTCCGTCGCCCACCAGACGCCAGTTCCGGCGATCCTGATGACCCAGGCCGGGAATGATCAATTCGGGCTCCGCGGAGGCCTTGGCCCCCTGAAGCGCCACATGCCATAACCCGGGACGGCCGGGGCGGGTGAAATACAGCTCATGTCCGGAGGGGGACTCGGTGGCCGTCAATCCGCCGGTGGTCGTCAGCCGGGGCCCGAGACCGCCTGCGGGATCCTGCCGGTAGACCTGCCATCCTTCCCCGCGGTCGGCACTGACCAGCAAATGCTTTCCGTCCACGCACCAGCTTGAAAAAACCTCCTGGCCTTCGTTTCCGCCCACCGTTTGGGGTTCGCCGCCGCGCGCCTGGATCACCATGACGGTGGACCGTCCGTCAACCACGGCGTTGAAGGCGATCCGGTCTCCGGCGGGTGACCAGCGGGGATGACTGACCATCGCGGCGCCCAGCGAGGTCAATCGCCGCAGATTTTTTCCATCCCGATCGCCCAGCCACAGCTCGGGTTTGCCGGAGCGGGCGGATACGAACACGACCCTGCTTCCATCGGGATGGAAATCGGCCTCGAACTCCCAGCGCGTGGACTTGATGAACGGTTCGGTTTCCAGTTGCCAGGGATCCCGGCCCACGATCCTGATCCTCCACAGATCCTGGTCGGCCCGGACCTCTTCGTAGACCAGATCGCCGGTCTGGCGCGCGATGGTGGGGTTCCAGGCGAAATCACCGGGAGTGGAGATCCACCGGGGCTTTCCGCCCGCGGCAGCCACGCGCCACAGGTCGAACCTGCCCTCCGGAGATGCGGCGTAGACGAGCGATTGGCCGTCCGGACTCCAGGCCAGGCCCTGTAGGGCGGCCATTCCCTCGATCACGGCGGTGGCAGGTCCCCCACCCGCCGGGGCGGTGAAAAGCCCGTTGCGCCCGGCCCGGTCCAGACCGATCCAGGCCACCGTTTGGCCGTCAGGCGAAAAGCGGGGCTGGAAATCGCCGGCGGGATCAGGTCGGTCCATATGTAGAGGATGAATCTCGAAGTCGTCGATCATCAGGGTGAACAGACGGTGACTCACCGGATCGGTGGTCTGCGCCGAAAAAACCAGGCGTGTACCGTCCGGCGACCAGTCCAGTCCCTCGACCCACCCCTCCACGTCGTGCACCTGGCGAACCGTTCCGCCCAGGGACGGAACCAGGCAGATCACGTTCACCGAATCGGATCCCTGAACGTAGGCCACGGTCTGCCCGTCCGGGGACCAGGCGGGCCAGGCCGCCCAGCCGGGATCGTCGGTCAGCCTGAGGGTGGATTCCGAATTCCGCTGTTTGATGTAGATGTCGATGTTGTCACGGTCGGGGCCGGCCCAGGCGAACGCCACGCGGGTGCCGTCGGGAGAGAGGGCCGGAAACCGCTCCCGGCCGGGATAACTCGTCAAGGGGATGGCGGTGGGCAGGTTGTTGGCGCCGGGGGATGGTTCCTCCCTGGGACCATTTTTCAGAAATTTAGGTACAAAAACCGCCAGCAGGACCACTGCGACGGCAACAAGGGCGATATGAAACCACGGCCTCTTGCCATTGTTCGGCGTCTGCTGCTGGGGGTGCTGCGGGTGCGGTGGCGGTTGCGCTGGCGGGTGCGGTGGCGGTTGCGGCGCTTCACGAACCTGTCCCGGCGTGGCGGGCTCTCCCGCATCAGGCCGAACTTCCACGATCAGGCGGTAACCGTGGTGACGGATCGTCTCGATGAATTCGGGTTTGCGCGCACTGTCGCCGAAAACCCGGCGAAGTTCGGAAACGGCCCTGGTCAGGATCTCCTCCCCGACCACCGCGTCCCCCCACACCTCGTCCAGCAGGCGCAGTCGGGTAACCACTTGTCCCGGCTCCTCGGCCAGAACCAGCAGCACCCGCATGACGCGGGGTTCGATCTGGATGTCACCTCCCGGTCCGCTGATCCGATTCAGGGCGGGTTGGACCAGCCACTGGTTCAGACGGAATGGAGGTGGAAAATGTCCAGGGTGGTTCATCTGCACGACCGGCTGTAGGAAATGATGGTTGGCCCCGTTTCAATATAGGGGAAGATGGTGATCCTGTTTACTGGCGATTTTCCTTTTCCACGTCTTTTTCGGGGGCCGGCACCGCCAGCACCGCCCAGATCGGATAGTGATCGCTGGCCAGCGTCTCGGTGGCGATCCCCCGCGAACCCAACACGAATCCCTTGCAGAAGATGTGATCCAGCACCGGAATCGAGCCGGGAACCTTCTTGTACTTGTTGGCGATGGTCGGGCCTTCGGGCAGCCGCACCGGCTTGAGGCGCAGACGCCGCATGACCTGGCGCAGCAAGGTCCCTTCGTATTCACTGATCGTGTTGAAGTCGCCGCCGAGGATCACCGGACCCTCGAATCCCCCCAGGGTATCACGGACCGCCTTGGCCTGGTCGATCCTGTTGTCCTGATTCATCATCACCGTCGCGGTGTGGATGCTGATGGCCCGCACCGTTGTTTCCCCCAGATCGATATCCCCCGCCAGCGCGATGCGGCGGTGTCCCGTCAAAATGGTTTCATGGGGCAGGATGAGCACCTGGTCATTGATGATGGGCCATCTCGACAGCACCGCGTTGCCGAACAGCTTCTTGTGATGGGGATGCACGGCGGCGGCACCGTAGATGTGGTGCATGCCCAGTTCCTCGGCCATGTGCCGGACGCCGGCCGGTCCCATCTCCTGCAGCAGGATGATGTCGGCGGCCGCAAGATCGGGATTGGCGCGGATCTCCCCCAGGGCCATCACCACATTTTTGCCGTACTGGATGTTCCAGGACACCACCCTGATGCTGTCGCGGGGCGCCGGCGCCGGCGCCACGGCCGCTCCCCGGTGGACGGTCACTTCGGCCGGGGCGTAACCCGTCTTCAGGCCGCAGCCGGCCATCGCCACGAGGCACAGGATGGCCGCAAGGTCCCTGGCCCGGGTTGGATTTGGGTGCAACATCTTCATGAAATGGAACTCTACGTTCCCTTTTCGTTTGCGACAACCACGAGATGGGCTGATAGTCTGGATTGAACTGGAGGTTCCCCTTGAACACTGACTTTGTCCAACAAGTTACCGAATCCGGCCTGACGTCGTCGGCCTACCTGGAAGTCGCCGAACAGCGGGCCGCCATTGATCCGGCCGGTCTGGAAGACACCGAAGCCGAACGTGCCGAATTTGCCAAGCTCAACCTGCACCGCCTCGGGCGCATCCGGCGTACCTGGCGTCCGTCCGAAGAGCTGGCGTCCCTAGTCGCCCGTATCGATAGTCCCCAGCTCTGGATGGCGCTGACGGAACCCTGGTGCGGCGATTCGGCCCAGTGTCTGCCCTGTCTCGAGATCCTGGCCGAAAGTAATCCGCACCTTACCATCCGTTACCTGTTGCGGGACGACAATCTCGAAATCATGGACAAATACCTGACCGGCGGCAAACGCGGCATTCCCCTGCTGGTGGCGTTCGACCCCGGGGGCAGTGAGCTGTTCCGCTGGGGGCCCAGGCCCTTCCAGGCCCAGGACGTGCTCGACTCCGCGGTCGCCGAAGGGCTGGAAAAACCCGCCAAGCTCGAAAAGCTCCACCTGTTCTACGGCCGCAACCGGGGCCGCGCCCTCGATGGAGAACTTGTTGCCGTGTTGAGCCGCTATCTGGACGGCCGATCGTGATCATCCACCAGGGCAACAACTGGCTGGTCGTCGACAAACCCGCCGGGATGGCCACCCACGCCGGCAAGCCGGGCGAACTGGGCGCCGTCGAGTGGCTGGAGCTTCACCTGGGATTGAAAACACATGTCGTGTCACGACTGGACCGCGGCACCAGTGGAGTTCTCCTGCTGGCGCTGGATGCCACAGCTTCTGCCCGCGCGGAAAAAATCCACGAGTCCGGGGGCGCCACCAAGATCTACGAATTCTTTTCGTCGGTCGATTCGTTGGCCGGTGGTCCAGGCGAATCGTGGACCAGGGATGACGATCTCGACGGCAAGCCAGCCCTCACCCGGTTCCGACGTTTGGAAAAGACCCCCAGAGGGGACCTGGTCCGTTACCGCACCGAAATTTCCCATGGCCGGCAGCACCAGATCCGCCGGCACGCGGCCGCCAGCGGTGTGCCGGTCCTTGGCGACGAGGAATACGGCGGCGCTGTTTTTCCCCGCCTTATGCTGCACTGTACCGAGGTGCGTTGGCCGGAAATCGATGAGCCCTTAGAAGCATCCACCCCCGCTTCATTCACCGCCCTGGCCGAGGGTCGCGATCACGCTTTCGCCGTCTGCCGGGACCGCCGCGGTGAATGGCCGGCCACTGTCACCGATGCCTTCCGTATCGTCCACCGGGACGAAATTGCCCGCCTGCCCGCCGCCATCGACGTCTACGGCGACTGGTTCAGCGCCACCTGGTTCGACGAGACCTCTTCCGAGGAAAAGCTGACGAAGCTCCTGCATCCGGTGCTCGACGAGGTGACCGCGGCCCACGGCTGCCGGGGCGGAGTCATCCGCACCCACCGGCGCAATCCCCACCAGCGAGCCCTGGTGGTCGAAACCCGGGTCATCGGCGAGGTGCCCCCGGATTTTTTCACCGTCAACGAACACGGCTTGAAGTACCAAGTCAGTCTCACGAAAACCCAGCATGTCGGCCTGTTTCTGGACCAGCGCGACACCCGGCGCCGCCTGGCCCTGGTTGCGGCCGGCAAGAGGCTGGCCAATCTCTTCGCCTACACCTGTTCGTTTTCGGTGGCTGCAGTCGCGGCGAAAGCCGAGGTCGCTTTTTCGGTGGATACGGCGCGGGCCGGCCTGAACACCGGTAAGACCAACTTCGATTTGAATGGTTTGAAGGAAGGCGGCCGCGGCAAGTTCATCCAGGAGGACGCCCGCAAATGGCTGCTCCGGCAGGAACGCCGGCGTGACGAAAAACCCGAGCAGTTCCAGCCGCTGGACCTGGTGATCTGCGACCCGCCGGTGTTCGCTTCGGCCAGGGACGGCGGAAAGTTTTCACTCGAAACCGAGTGGCCGCGTCTGGCCGCCCAGGCTGCGGGTCTGATGGGTCCGAAGGGCATCGCGGTCTTCGCCAACAACCACCGCTCGGGCAATCACGCCTTCTACCGCCGCGCGCTGGAAGAACAGTTCAGCGAGGTCACGGATCTGCGCCCGCCCCTGGATTTCCCGGTCTTTCCCAAACGGCCGCATCATGTGCGGACGTTCTGGTGTGTGAAATAACGGACGCACCCTGCCTGGCACCAACGAAAAAAGGGGCACCCCACTGGGGCGCCCCTCCCTTTGTACAGCGTTAAGCCCGAACCTTTTTCTGGGTCATCAGCGACACCAGAACCAGAGTCAGGAAACTGAGCGGGATGGAGATGATGCCGGGCTGCCCCAGTGGGTGCCAGGCGGCCTCCGCCGTGAGTCCGTAGGGCCCGGCGAACATGGCCGGACCGGTGAGGATGATTCCCAGCGCCGCGATGATACCCACGGTGATGGAAGCGACAATGCCCGCCGCCGTGGTCTTCTTCCAGAACAGGAGCATGACGATGGAGGGCAGGTTGGCCGAAGCAGCCACCGCAAAGGCCCAGCCCACCAGGAAGCTCACGTTCACCCCGCGGAACAGGATACCCAGGATGATGGCCACGATGCCCACCGCGAAGGCGGCGATCTTGCCGGCGCGAACCTTTTCCTGGTCGCTCAGGTTCATGCCGCCGTAACGGTCCATGAGGTCATGGGCCACGGCACCCGAGGCGGCCACGATCAGGCCGGCCACCGTGCCGAGCACCGTCGCGAAGGCAATGGCCGAGATGATGGCGAAGAGCACCCCGCCGAACGACATGGCCAGCAGCGGTGCCGACATGTTGCTGTCCGCCGGGTTCACCGTGCCACTTGTCGCCGCGCCAAGGCCCATGAACAGGGTCAGGAGGTAGAAGAAACCGATGGCCGCGATCGCCACGATGGTCGATTTGCGGGCGCAGGCCGGGCTTGGAACCGTGTAATAGCGGATGAGGATGTGCGGCAGCGCGGCTGTGCCCAGGAACAGGGCCAGCATCAGGGAAATGAAGTTCGCCTTCTGCCAGCCCGTTTTCACCTTGAACTTCGCCCCGGGCATCATCTCCTCGGTTCCCGTAACCGTCTTGGGGTAATACACGGTGAATTTCTCACCGTCTTCGTCGAACACGGCCTTCTTGTGCCACTGTTCGATCCGGGTATCGGGATGGGTCAGGCGGGCCAGGAAGCCGGCCGGTCCCAGTGAGCCCGTTCCCCGCTTGGCTTCTTCTTCATCGAGACCGCCAAGGGCCTTGATCCGGCCGACCGGATACAGCAGCCCGTCGGGTGTGCCGTTGACAAGGGTCGCACTGCTCCACTGGGCCTGCCAGAGAGCGCCCTCGCTATCCTTCTTCCACCACGAGACGGCGCCCTCGTTGGAGAACTTCAGCAAGTCGCCGGCCGTGTGCTTCAGGATGTAACCCTGGCCGATCAGCTCAACCTCGGTGGACTGTTCCGGGATGTTGAGCAGAGCTTGCCCACCGTCACCCTGGAGGCCCACCGGATCGGTACTCAACCCGCGCACCAGGACCGAGATCACCAGAATGGTGGAAAAGATCAGCAGCAGGCCGCCCTTGAGGAACTGGACGTACGTGGTGGAGGTCATGCCCGCGGTGGAAACAATGGCGATCACGATCGCGCCGACGATGATCACACCGACCCAGTGGGGCAAACCGAGCAGTGGTTCAACCAGCGAACCGGCGCCGTTCATCTGGGGAATGAGGTAGCAGATCGACACCACCAGGGTGGAAATCGCGGCAGCCAGCTTGATCCCGCGGCTGTCGAATTTGGCGTCCAGTGCGTCCGTGAAGGTGAACTTGCCCATCCGCTTCATGGGTTCGGCCACCACGAAAAGCGCCACCACCCAGCCGGCCAGGTAGCCGATTGAGTAGAGGAACCCATCGTACCCGAGGGTCGCGATCATCCCGCAGATTCCCAGGAAAGACGCGGCCGACAGGTAATCGCCGGCGAAGCTGATGCCGTTGACCGCCCAGTGGATCTGTCCGCCAGCGGCGTAATAACCGGCGGCCGACTTCGCCTTGCGTGCAAAAAAGAAGCTCAGGTAGAGCACCATGACCACGAAGAGGCCGAAGATGGCGATGGACAGGGGAGTTCCGTGCAGATTCATGCGGTTTCCTCCCCACCAACGGGCCCTTCGGCCA
>DAOWLV010000034.1 GCA_030643455.1 Candidatus Krumholzibacteriia bacterium
CGGCCAGCTTGAGGTTGGCGACGATTTCCTTTCGTGTCCGTGCATCGGCGGTGGCGGTGCAGGCAAGGCGCGGAACGTCGGGGAAATGTTCGGCCAGAATGTCTAGCTGCAGATACTCGGGCCGGAAGTCGTGTCCCCACTGGCTGACACAGTGGGCCTCGTCGATGGCGATGACCGCAGGCCGCGCGGCGGCCAGTAGCTCCAGGGTTTCATCCCGCACCAGGCGTTCCGGAGCGAGGTACAGCAGATCGAGTTCGCCGGCGCGCAGTTGTGTGGCGATCCTGCGCTGTTCTCCCACCGAGAGTGTGGAATTGAGGAAGGCCGCCCTGACGCCCAGCTGCCGGAGTGCCGCCACCTGGTCCTGCATCAGCGCGATCAGCGGCGAAACGACGATGCCGGTCCCGGGACGCAGCAAGGCAGGGATCTGATAACACAGGGACTTGCCGCCACCGGTGGGGGCGAGCAGGAGGGCGTCGCCGCCTGCGGTGACATGGTCGATCACCTCGGCCTGGCGGCCGCGGAAGGTGTCATAGCCGTAAACGGTGTGAAGGATTTGGAGCGGGGTGCGGTCCATCAGAGACTCCGGAGTCGAATCATCATCCATTTGGAGGCAAATCGGGTATGGGCGTTCCGGGAAACCATTGCAATATTCATGTCAAAGAGGGGCCCAGCGGTTGCCTGTCCGGCTACGGCAAAGAAGTTTACCGTAATTGTGATTGAATATATCATAATCATCTCAAGCAGCAGGTGAATATTCGAATATTGGAGAATGCGAATGAATACCACCACCCTAAGGGCGGAAATCGGATTGGGGGCGTCGGCAGCGACGGCCGTCCTTTTTTCCATTTTCGGAAAGACCTGGTTGGCGGATCTGACCAATACCGGTTCAACCACTTTCTTCTTTGTCTGGCTGTTTCTGATAATGCTCTGGTCCTCTTTTGCGGTGGTGCGGCACGCGGACTGCCTGGCAGCCCTTTTGGGGGAGCCGTATGGCACTCTCATCCTGACCCTTTCGGTGATCAGCATCGAGGTGGTCATGATTGCCGCGGTCATGATGACAGGATCGGACAACCCCACCCTGGGCCGTGACATGATGTTCTCCGTACTGATGATCGTGCTGAATGGTCTGGTCGGTTTGTCGTTGCTGGTGGGTGGGTTGCGGCACGTGGAGCAGGCCTACAATCTTCAGGGCTCGAACAGTTACCTGTCCGTGTTGATTCCCATGGCGGTTCTCGGGTTGATCGTTCCGAACTATACGTTGTCGGCCTCCAGGGGAATGATGACACCTCTGCAGATGATATTCACGATCGTCTCCACTTTGACCCTGTACGCCGCCTTCCTCGGGATGCAGACCATCCGCCATCGGGAGTACTTCATTGCGCCTACCGGTCAGCGCGTGCGGGCGGAGGGTGACGCCGGCGAACCTGATCAGCACGATCACGCCGACCTGAATGTTCGCTCGATCCCCTTTCATGCAGTTCTTCTGCTGGCCAACATGATTCCGATCGTAATTCTCTCCAAGATGCTGGCCAAGATCATGGACTTTGGCATCGCCGAAGTGGGAGCACCGGTGGCTTTGGGTGGTTTCCTGGTGGCCATCCTTGTTCTTTCATCCGAGGCGATGGCCGCAGTCCGGGCGGCGTTGGCGAACCAGCTGCAACGCTCCATCAATATCTGCCTTGGATCAGGGCTGGCCACGATCGGACTGACGGTCCCGGCCGTGCTGGTGATCGGGATGGTCACCGGACAAGAGATTGTTCTGGGCCTGAACAATGCTGATTCCGCGCTTTTGATCCTTACTTTTGCCGTGAGTCTGGTCAACTTTTCCAGTGCCAGGAGCAATTACTTCCAGGGGCTGGTCCACCTGGTTCTTTTCCTGGCCTATATCATTTTGATTTTTGACTGAATTCGTCCGGCGGATTCGTGCCGTCTTTCCGCCCTCCCTCCGCTGTGCTATCTTCAATAATCGAATCCTTTGAAACCCCGGACCCGGACGACAGGACCCCATGACGGAACGCCACTACATTCTCGGCGCCGCCGGCCACGTTGACCACGGCAAGACGGCGCTGATCAAGGCGCTGACGGGCAAGAACACCGATCGCCTGAAGGAGGAACAGGAGCGGGGCATCAGCATCGAGCTGGGCTTTGCCGAGTTCGACCTGGGCGATGGTGTGCTGCTGGGCGTGGTGGACATGCCCGGACACGAGAAGTTCGTCAAGCAGATGGTCTCCGGAGCCGGCGGGGTGGACCTGGCCTTTCTCGTGATCGCGGCCGACGAGAGCGTCATGCCCCCGACCATCGAACACCTGGAGATCCTCGACTCGCTGGGCGTGAGCAGCGGCGTGGTGGTGATCAGAAAGACCGACATGGTGGACGAGGACTTCATCGGCGTTGCCAGCGAAGAGGCGATGGAACTGGTCGAGGGCACCTTCCTGGACGGCAAACCCATCGTTCCGGTTTCGGCCCACAAGGGAACCGGCCTGGAGGAATTGAAGGCCGCCCTGAAAAGCGAAGCGCTGGCCCTTCCGGCGCGGGCCGAGGAAGGAGCTTTCCGGCTTCCGGTCGATCGGATCTTCACCCTGCCCGGGGCCGGGGTGATCGTGACGGGAACCTGCTGGTCCGGTTCGGTTGCGGTGGGTGACCGATTGATGATCCAGCCCACGGGACAGCAGGTCCGGGTGCGGGAAATTCAGGTCCACGACAAGAAGGCCCCCCGGGGGGTCTCGGGACAAAGGCTGGCTCTGGCCCTGCACGGAGTGAAAAAGGACGAACTACAACGCGGCTTCCAGGTCATAACCCCTGAAGGTGCATTCGTGACCCGGCGCCTGGATATCCGGGTCAACGTCATGCCCCATTACAAAGGGGTGATCAAGAATCGCCAGCGGCTGCACATCAATCACGCGGGCCGCGAGGTTCTGGCGCGCATCGTCCTGCTCGATCAGAAGGAACTCGGTGGCGACGGTGGGGCGCGAACGGGACTGGCCCAGCTCCATCTCGAGGACGAACTGGTGGCCGCTCGCCAAGACAGGCTCGTTTTGCGCTTCTACTCGCCGGTCACCAGCATCGCCGGCGGGATCGTGCTGGATCCACGGCCGCAGCGGCACAAGCGATTCGAAGAAAAGGCCCTGGAAATCCTCGAGGTGCTGGAGGACGGCGATCCCGCCGAGTTGTTCCGGCAGAATCTCAGGGAAGCGGGTTACGCAGGATTGCCCATGAGTGAAGCCATGGGACAGCAGGATGATCCCGAGGCCGTGCAGGTCGGCAAACGATTGTATCACCGGGGTCTGGTCGAGGAACTTTCGGCGAAGATCGCCGAACTGGTGACGGCCTATGCGAAAAAATTCCCGCTGCGCCTGGGTATTCCCAAAGAAGAGGCCCGCCGCAAGGTCAAGTTCAAAGGCGGGGCCAACGAGTGGAATGCCATCACGCAATTGCTGGACGAAAGTGCGTCGTGGGTGGTGGTGGGGGACCGGATCGGTTTGACCGACCAGGGTCCCGCCTTGAACGCCAACATGAGAAAGGCCATCACGGCGGCGGCCAAAGAGCTGCTGGCCTTTGGGCTGAACTGGCCGGGGATGGACAACTGGGCAGACGAGTCACCGGTATTCAAGGCCACGGCGAAGGATCCGGCCCTGGGTGAATTCAAGCCGGCCGAGGTGGTGCGGCATCTGGTCGACCACGGGCATGCCGTGGGGATCAACAATGAATACCTTGTAGCGACCGATGCCTGGCGCGACCTGCAGCGCAAGTTGCGGGACCATTTCGCGTCCGAAACCGATATGGCTTTCGCCACCTTCCGGGAGCTGAGCGGGCTGACCCGCAAGCGGGGCATCCCCATGCTGGAATACCTGGACCAGACGGGAGTGACCGTGCGCAGGGGCGACCTGCGGGTGGCCGGGCCCGCCCTGGAGGAAAAATAGATGACCGATACACGGAACAACGGCTTCAAACCGGTTTGTGCTCCCCGCAGAAAAACCCGCCAGATCTCGGTCGGCGGCGTGACGGTGGGTGGCGACGCCCCGGTGCGCGTGCAGAGCATGACCACCACGAAAACGGGGGACCCCGAAGCCACCATCCAGCAGATCAAGGAACTGGCCACCGCCGGTGCGGAATTCGTGCGCGTGACGGTGAATGACCAGGCCGCTGCCGACGCCCTGCCCTGGATCATCGCCAACGTCAATGCGCCCCTGGTGGCCGACATCCACTACGACCACAAACTGGCCATCGCCTCGCTGGAAGCCGGGATCGCCAAGCTGCGCATCAACCCGGGGAACATCGGGCGCAAGGAATACGTCCGGGAAGTCGCGGCCGCGGCGGCCGACAAGAACGTGCCCATCCGCATCGGGGTGAACAAGGGCAGTCTGCACCGCCGCTACGAAGAGATGGCCAAGCTGGATCCCGCGGGCGCCATGGTGCAGAGCGCCGTCGACGAGCTCGAAACCCTGGCGGCTGTCGGCTTCAACGACGTGGCGGTCAGCCTCAAGAGCAGCCATCCCGGCGAAGTCGTCGATGCCTGCCGGCGTTTTGCCGAGATCAGCGACGTTCCCCAGCACCTGGGTGTGACCGAGGCGGGCACCCTGATGGCGGGCACGGCCATTTCGATTTCCGCCATGTCGGTGCTCCTGAGCGAAGGCATCGGCGACACTGTGCGCATCAGTCTGGCCGACGATCCGGTGCACGAGGTGACGGCCGCCTTCCACATGCTTCAGTCCCTGGGCCTGCGCGATGGTTACGCCCGAGTGGTGGCCTGCCCCACCTGCGGCCGGGTCGAGGTCGATGTTGTGGCCCTGGCCACCCGGGTGGAAGAACTCGCCCGCGATCTCCCCGCCGACCGTGTGATCTCGGTGATGGGTTGCATCGTCAACGGTCCCGGTGAAGCAAAAGCCGCCGACCTGGGCATTGCCGCCGGCCGCACAAAGGTGGCTATCTACCGCAAGGGTGTGTTGCACCGTAATATCTCCAAGGATGATCTGGAAGAGGTCCTGGTGGAGGAGATTGAGCGCTTGAAGTAGGCAGGCCAGGCGGAATCACGGTTCCTTATGCCCATGAGTCGAATAATCCGCAGGAACGAGGACATTTCGACTCATGGGCATAAGGGATCGTGATTCCGTCTGGTCTGCCTGCTCCAACCGCTGGAATTTGCTTCAGAACAAGACCTTCCCGCCGATTACAAAGGATAATGTGGTAGTATTTACCACAATTAAGACTCTGAAGGAATGATCGAGGACAATGGCGTACGAAGCGGGCATGAAATCCAGACAGCTGAGCCAGGGTGCCGGTCCGGGGGTGGACCGGTTCCAGGCGCTGCAGGCATTCAATGCCCGTCTGGTCTGCATGACCGTCAACGAATCCTCCTATGAAGAAGTGGTGAACGGGGTCTGGAAGGTGCTTGGTTGCGACGCCTGCGCCCTGTTTTTGCTGGATGAGGCCACCGGGGAACTCGTCATGAAGGGTTCCGTCGGTTATCCGGATATTCCGGCCGATCTGCGCATTTCCCTTTCTGATACGAGCAGCATCCATGCCCAATCCTTCAACGAAGAGTACCTCATCCATGTGGGCGCCCTTGATCCCCAGAACGGCGTCAAGCCCCTGAGTGAACGGATCTCCGGCAATCTGGTTCTGCCCATCATTTCCAACAGCGGCCCGGTCGGAGTGTTCGATTTCGGCAGTTTCGACTCCGGGACTTTCGACCCCCAGGAGATCGGCATGTGCAGCATGCTGGTCGATCAGATGTCCTATTCCCTGGAGAACATCAGGCTGGTGGGGGAACTGAGCCAGAGCCGGGACGCGGTGATCCGTGGAATGGCCCTCCTGGCGGAGATCAGGGATACCCATATCGGCGGTCATCTGAACCGTATCTGCGAGCTGGCCGAACTGCTGGCCGAAAAACTCGCCGCCCGTCCCGGCTATCTGGAAGTGACCCTTGAATTCATCGAGACCATTTCCCGGGCGGCGGCCCTGCACGACGTGGGCAAGGTCGGCATCCCCGACTCCATCCTGCTGAAGCCAGGCAAGCTGACCAACGCCGAATTCGAGATCATGAAGTCCCACACCCTGGTCGGCGCCGAACTGCTCGAGGGTTTGCGGAAGAATTTCGGGGATTTCACCATGATCTCCATGGGTGTCGACGTGGCCATCGGTCACCACGAATGGTGGGACGGTTCGGGTTATCCTCACGGCAAAAAAGGCGGTGAAATTCCCCTGTCCGCCCGCATCCTGGGTATCTGCGACGTCTACGACGCCCTGACCAGCGACCGGGTCTACAAAAAGGCCTGGACCCACCAAGAGACGGAAAAAAACATCAGGGAAGCGGCGGGACGGCAGTTCGATCCCGATCTGGTGGACATCTTCTTCGAAACTGTCGAAGACCTTTTCGCCGTTCGTGAAAAATATCCCAATTGATTTCAGATACTGACGACCCCGAGCCCCAGACCCGGTTCCACGAATATGCTCTTTTCCCTCAGACATACAGCGGTTCCCGGGGGCGCCTTCCGGGGCTTGCGTACGTAACGCTGCTCGGTGTGGATCACCGGGACCAGTTTCGAGTGGCGGGCCTTGCTGTTCAGGGCGGCCAAGGCGGCGGCCTTGGCCAGGACGGTCCGCGGCACCTGCTCGGGCTTGCCGGCGGTGCGCAGGATGACATGGCTGCCGGGCACTCCCTGGGCGTGAAGCCAGATATCCCGGCTGTGCGCTTTGCGATGGGTCAGCTCATCGTTTTCCTTGTTGTTCCTGCCGATCCAGACTTCCCAGCGATTGTCCACCAGATAGCGCCGGAAAGGCCGGGCAGGTTCCTCGGGTCCGTAGCGGCCGGCCGGTGTGCCCCGTCTTTTTCCCGGCAGAAGATCGGCGTGGTCCGACCGCCAGGTCTGCAGGGAGTCCAGGCGGTCGAGCTCCGGGTCGGATCCATCCTGTATCCCGGTCAAATCAGCCTCGGCGGCTTCAAGTGCCGTCAGGGCGGATTGTGCGGCGGAAAGGCGCTCGGCGATGACGTCCTTCCCCTTGTCCGCCTTGCGAGCCCGGCGGAACCAGGCCTCCATGTTGGCGGCCGGGGCCAGGGCCGGATCCAGGGCGATGACCAGGGTTTCGCCGTCACGGGGGTCGATCACCTCGACGGACTTCTCGCCCTGGGGGATTTCATGCAGATGGGCTGCCAGTGCTTCGGCCTTGCGTCGGTACAGGTCCCCCTTTTCGGCCCGATCGAAATCCCTGGTCAGGTTGGCCACGAGTCGCTGGGAAGATTTCAGGCGTCGGCCCAGATCGGTGCCGAGTTCCCGTGAAGTTTGTTGCAGCAGTACGGCGGTCAAGTGTTTCAGGGCCGGGCCCGATACTTCATCCGGCGACTCTGCCGGCTGACCGTGGGACCAGACCGCCCCGGGTGGGACGGCGGCCAGCAGGGAATGGGGCGGACGGCGCCGGGCCCACAGCAGCTTGGCCTGATCGTCAAGCAGTACCGTGTTGGCGCTGGCCCCAAAAAGCTGGTGGATGAGATAGACCACCCGGCCGCCGGGCCGGGTCAGACGGAAAGCCGCCACCCGGTCGTCGGGAAACATCCCGCAGGAGGAAAAACCTGTGGACTCGAGCAGCCTGGACAAAGGATGATTTCTTGTCGCCGGCAGGGCCGCGTCCACCGGTCCGGGCAGGCGGCCTTCATGGGCGAACACAAGGGAGCTGCCGGGCAGGTTGGTCAGGAGGATTCCGGGCCGGGAATCACCCTCGAGATGGAGTCGAACCCAGTTCTTTCCCGCCGTTACCCTGAAAAGGGCGCGGCCCGCCCAACGTTGGCGCCAGCGGGCCAGTTGAGAGGCCAGAGCGTGGGCGTCGGTCCAGGGGCGGGCATCGTTCATCATACCCCGCTTAGAAAAGCGTGTACCCGAAGGTCAGCTTGAAGTCCGGACTATCCAGAAGGCCGAAACGAATTTCGGTCATACCCTTGTGATCGTTGGCGAAGGTGTAGGTCACACCAATCAACCCACTGAGTCCCAGATCCGTATTTGAGTCTCCCCCATCGGGGTTCACATAGTTGAAGGACAGGGAACCACCGCCGTACAGGCTCCAGGGGAAGCTGACGAATTCCGTGAAGTTATAGGCCACATCGCCGCTGACGGTCGCGATGGTGACCGAATCGCCGAATCCCACCTCGATGTTGGGTGTGAACAACACGTTGGGCCAGAGTTCCCCCAGGTAGACATGGGCGCCCACGTGGAACTGGCTGATGTTGTCCCAGGAGGTGTATCCCGCGCGAATCCCGAAAGGTGTGTTGCTGGTCGAGTGAGAAGTCGTTTCGGCAGGGGCTTCGACCGGGTCGGTCTGTCCGAAGGAGGCGCCGGCCGCAAACATGGCGATGAGAAAAAACAGGCAAATCCGGCCCGGGATCTTCATGACGGTATCCTTTCCTGTCAGATAGATGGCGGGGGCATCCGTGTGCGGAGAATAGTAGTTGGAACCGGGGGCTGTGACAATGCCCATCCGGACCTTGAGATCCGGTCCTGGTGATCCGGGCCTTGCCCGTCCGCCCCCGCTGATCTAAACTTCGGACGCGATCATATCCAGGCGGGCCACACACCCCGTGGGCGCCACGTTCATTATTCAGCGGAGGACCAGCATGCTCAGCATGACAGGATTCGGCGGCGGCGAGGGAACCATCGGCCCGATCACGGTGATGATCGAATTGCGGTCGGTGAACCATCGTTTCCTGGACGTCAGTCTCAAGCTTCCCGGATCCCTGGCCGCCTTCGAGGGCGATATCCGCAAGTTCCTGAAGGACAACGTGGCCCGGGGCCGGGTGACCGTCTCGGCCCAGCTCCAGGTGGCCCGGGATCCCCAGGACGCGGGTCTCGATCCCGACCGGCTGGCCCAGGGGCTGACCATGGTGAGCCAGGCCGCCCAGGAACTGGAAAAAGTGACGGGGCAAAAACACCCGGTGACCCTGGATCATCTGCTGAGCGTGCCCGAACTGTTCCGCGCCGAAGATCCCGACCTGGCGGCCGAGGATCTGCGCACGGCCCTGACCGCGGCCCTGACCCAGGCCCACCAGGGCCTGATGGAGATGAAAGAAGCCGAAGGCAAGGCCCTGGTCGACGAGATGCGGGCGCGGCTGGTCACCCTGGCCGGCCAGCTGGCGACCGTGGAAAAGCTCGCGCCCCAGGCGGCCGTCGAGATCCAGGCCCGGCTCGACGAAAGACTCGCCAAGATCCTGACCGAGCAGATCGATCCGCAACGCCTGGCACAGGAAGTCGCGCTTCTGGCCGACAAGGCCAACATCAACGAGGAATGTGAACGGCTGGGCATCCACATCGGTCATTTCAATGGGGCTCTGGACAAAGGCGGCCAGGTTGCCAAGCAGCTGAATTTCCTCCTGCAGGAAATGCATCGCGAAGTGAACACCATGGGTTCGAAGACCAACCTGATGGACATCACCCAGGCCGTGATCGCCATGAAGGACGAGGTCGAATCCATGCGGGAACAGATCCAGAATTTGGAGTAGACATGATCGTTCTGATCACCGGTCCTTCGGGAGCGGGCAAGAGCAGTTTCATCGCCGAATTGATGGTCGCCGATCCCAGGTTGGCCTTCTCGGTATCGACCACCACCCGGCCCATGCGTTCGGGTGAGGCCGAGGGCCGGGAATACGACTTCGTGGACGAGGCCACCTTTGATCGGCTGATTGCCGAGAGTGCCTTCGTGGAATGGGCCCAGGTTCACGACAATCGTTACGGCACCCGCCGAAGCCTGCTGGAGGAAATGGTCGCCGCGGGCAAGATCCCGGTCCTGGATATCGACGTGCAGGGTGGGGTTCAGGTGCTCGACCAGTTCGGTCCCGAGCTGGTTTCGGTCTTTCTGTTTCCGCCGTCGTGGGAGGAACTCGACCGCCGCCTGACCTCGCGGGGGACCGACGATACCGAGGTCATCGCCACCAGGCTGCGAAATGCGCGCCGTGAAGTGGGTTACGCGCCCCGGTACCGCTACTGGATCGTAAACGACGACCTCGCCGCCGCCGTGGCCCGCATGAGGGCCGTGATCACCGCCGAAGAGTGCCGAGCCGACATTCTGGACACACCGCCCCTGGAATCCGACGATTTGGGGTAGTTTGGGCCATTCCAGAGGCGGATTCAGGGGTCTATCCACCGGGACACCCTTGCGAAATCCCCGAAAAGGGTTATCGTTGGTCGGTTGCCAAAAACACGACGGATGGGTTTGTCCAGACCCGATCCGCTGAGCGATTTTTCCCCGAGGAAGGCCGCATGACTTACATTCCGCGTCACAAAGTGACCCAGCTCATTCCCAACAAGTTCAAAGCCATCAAGATTGCCGCTCTCGAGGCCCGACGGCTGAACGAGCGGGCCCGCATGTACAACGTCAGTCTGCCCGGCAAGATCACGACGCTGGCCGTCGACCGGTTGATCGATGGCAAGGTCGAGTATTACGACATGAAGGAACGCGCCCGCCAGGTTCGGCTGGAAAGGGAGCAGGAAGACGAGGAGTAGCCCATGGCTGCCCAGGCCACGGCAAACCCGAGAATCCTGCTGCTGGTCACCGGCGGCATCGCCGCCTACAAGAGTTGTTTTTTGGCCCGTCTGCTGATGCAGGCGGGCTTTTCCGTGAAGGTGGCCATGACCGAAGCGGCCACCCGTTTCGTGACCCCCATGACCTTTCAGGTCTTGACCGGTCATCCGGTGGCCACCGATCTGTGGGGTGAACGGCAGAGCGACGCCCTGGACCACGTGGAATATGCCCGCTGGGCCGACCTGGTGGTCATTGCCCCGGCCACTGCCGACATCATGGCCAAGGCCGCCCACGGCATCGCCGATGAAATCGTTTCGACCATGCTGCTGGCGTTTCCCGGCCCGGTCCTGATGGCCCCGGCCATGAACGACAACATGTGGCGGCACCTCGCCACGGTGGCCAATCTCGAGATCCTGACCTCACGGGGCGTGCACTTCGTGGGCCCGGGATCCGGCTGGCTGGCCTGTGGGACGGTGGACGAAGGCCGCATGTCCGAACCCGAGGAAATTCTGACCGCGGTGCGCAAGCTGGCGGACGGGCTGCCGGCGGCCGCGATGTCCGCCGATGATGCCGCGACCGCATCCGGTTTCTGGGCCGGCAAGAGGGTGCTGGTCACGGCCGGGCCAACCCACGAGCCCATCGATCCGGTGCGTTACGTGGCCAACCGCTCCTCCGGGACCATGGGTTACGCCCTGGCCTCGGCCGCGATCGGCGCTGGAGCCGCGGTGACACTCATCTCCGGGCCGGTGGTCCTGACTCCTCCGCGGGGGCTGGCCGGTTTTCGGGCCGTAGAGACCGCCGCGGACATGGCCGCAGCCGTGGGTGAGGCCCAGGACGACGGAATCGACTGGCTGATCATGTCGGCCGCGGTGGCCGACTTCAAACCCGTCAACTTCGCCCCCGGCAAGCTCAAGAAGGATGTCCTGGGTGACGGCTGGTCCCTGGCGCTGACCCGCAATCCCGATATCCTGGGCGAAGTGGTTCCCACGCATCCCCATGACGGTCTGAGGGTGGTCGGATTTGCCCTGGAAACCGACGACATGGTCGGCCGGGCCTCGGTCAAGCGGGAGGCCAAGGGCATGGATTACATCCTGGCCAACGATCCGACGGCCGCCGGCTCGGGATTCGGCTCCGAAAATCACCAGGTCACTTTGATCGGCGGCGATGGTATCATCTGGGAAAGCGCGTCCCTGCCTAAAGAAGTCCTGGCAGGGGAGATCCTGCAGCAATTGGCCCAGGCGGACCAGAAAACCGGGGAATAGAATCAGCAGTCCCATGAGTAACGATCACGACGACCGGAAAGAAATCATCGGAGATTTCCTGACCTGGGTCAGGCAGAACGAAGCCGCCGGGATGGAATGGTTCCTGGATGAGGGGTCCGCTCCAGTGGCCGGGACCCCGCAGCCAGCTCCCGTGACAGGGACAACGGCCGACCCTGACGATCCCTTCCTCGAAATCTGCAATCAGTTCGTGGCCCAGACCCTGGGCCTGATCGAACGCCAACCCCCGGTGCGGAAACCCGATCCATCGGCCCAGGACAAGGCCACTGCCCTGGCCGCCCTGCGGGACGAGGTCCTGCCCTGCACCGCCTGCCCCCTGCATGAAACGAGACACTCGACGGTGTTCGGCGCAGGCAATCCGGACGCCGACGTCGTTTTTGTGGGCGAGGCTCCCGGACGGGACGAAGACATCCAGGGCGAACCTTTTGTGGGTCGCAGCGGGAAGTTGTTGACCAAGATCCTGTCGGCCATCGGCTACGGTCGGGACGATGTGTTCATCTGCAACATCCTGAAGTGCCGGCCGCCCAACAACCGGGACCCCCAGCCTGCCGAAGTGGCTGCTTGTGAAATACATCTGAAGCGACAGCTGGCCATACTCGATCCGCGGGTCATCTGCTGCCTGGGGCGTGTGGCCGCCCAGACCCTGCTGGGCACGGACGCCTCGCTGAAGCGCCTGCGGCAAACGGTGCATTTCTACGAGGGCATTCCGGTGATGGCCACGTATCATCCCGCGGCCCTGCTGCGAAACCCCGGCTGGAAACGGGATACCTGGAACGACGTGCGCAAGATGCGCGCCCTCATCGACGCCCTGAAATTGGGGGAGAGCTGAGATGCCCGGCCCGCGTCTGTTCCTGATCGACGACGATCGCGAATACTGCGCCGACCTCGCCGCGGTGCTGGGGAGCAGATACAGTACTTTCCAGGCCCACAGCGGCACAAGCGCCCTGGACATGATGGAAAAGGTGGGGCCGGACGTGGTCCTGCTGGACGTTGATTTCGGCGACGAAAGCATGAGCGGACTGGAGATCCTGGAAAGGGTCCGGGCCAGGGAAAACCCTCCTCCGGTGATCATGCTTTCGGGCAGCCGGAGCCTGTCCACCGTGGTACGGGCCATGAAGATGGGGGCCTTCCATTACATCGCCAAGCCTGCCGATCTTCCCCAACTGATCAACCTGCTCGACCAGGCCCTGGCCTCCAGTCTGCGAGGGCGGCAGATCCAGGCCCAGCGTGACGAACTGGGGCGTTTGACGGGGTCTTTTGTGGCCGGGGACGACCGCACCTTCCGGTTGCTGGAAACGGTGGACCAGGTGGCGGGCACCGAGACCACGGTCCTCATCACCGGGCAATCGGGCACCGGCAAGGAAATGATCGCCCGGCGCATCCACGCGGGCAGCTCCCGGCGGGAGGGACCTTTTGTCGGCATCAACTGCGGGGCCGTGCCTGCGGACATCATCGAGTCGGAAATCTTCGGCCACATCAAGGGCGCCTTCACCGGGGCGGACAAGCTGCGGGTGGGCAAGTTCGAACTGGCTGCCGGCGGCACCCTGTTCCTGGACGAGATCGGGGAAAGCCCGCTGCCGTTCCAGATCAAGCTGTTGCGGGTCCTGGGTGAAAATATCTTCACTCGCCTGGGTGACAACCAGGACCTGAGCGTCGACACCAGGATCCTGGCCGCCACCAGCAAGGATCTGGAGAAGGCCATCGAC